>NZ_DIPG01000120.1:1191-7639 GCF_002426325.1 Syntrophomonas sp. UBA5494
TTATTTGCTTTTGTCGACGGTCTGAGGAGCGGATCAATCCGCTCCTTTCTATATGTCAAGTTCTGGGATCTGAGGACGGTCTGCTCTAAATTAATCCCTGCCTGTTGTCCTGCTATCACAATTTCCCTATAGCCTCCTGCAGCGAGTTCAAAGTAGGACAGGAAAAAGCGGCCTGGCAGTACCTGGCGTAGACCAGCATGCGACTGTCGCCCTGTCCCCAGTTGCTTTCAGGTTCGGGATTAAACCAGTATATTTTTCTGGCCAGGGCCTTGATCTGCTGCAGGGCTTGAATCTCATCATTAAACCAGTTATTGCGTGCATCCCCAAATATCAGAACAGTGGTCTTGTGATTCAGGGCGCCGCTGTAGCGTTTGATGAAACTGGTAAAAGTGTTGCCGTAATTAGTGTATCCGCGGCTGGAAATCACCCGCGCCTTTCTCAAGACGGTGGTTCTAAGGGTAAGGGGATCCCCGCTGTTCAGCCAGGGGGTAATTTCGTCCACTTCCTCTATAAAGCCGAAGGAGCGCAGCTGACGCATGAAACGCTGCATGGAAGCCAGCATGGCCAGGGCAAAACAGCTGAAGGTCATCACCGAACCTGAAACATCGCATATGGCAACGATGACCGGTTTTTCCCGGCGCCGCCTGACCGTCATAATATTGAGCGGCAGTCCGCCGCTGCTCATGCTCTTACGCATAGTGCTGCGATAGTTGATCATTGAGTTGTCATCACGGCGGTTCTTTTTAATCATTTTAGCGGCTAACCGGCGTGAGATCAGGGGAAACAAGGCTTCCATCTTCTGCACCTGTTCCAGGCTGGCCAGGCTCAGGGTCTCATCGAGAGGGTTGCGCAGCGACTGGGACAGACCGCCGCGCAGTGAAGCCATACCCTGTATGGGCAGGGCGTCGGGAGCCATCGCAGCGGCTTCGCCCCGGGGCATGGCGGCAAAAGAAGCCGGTAAATCACGCTTGCCGGCTGCCATCGTCAAGCCGGAAGCAAAATAGCGGTAATAGACGCTGTTGAAGGCGGTCTCGTAGCTGTAGTCTTTGATCAGGGTGCTGTACAAGGTGGTATAGAAGTAATCCGGGTTTAACCAGTCTATGAGCAGCAGGGCCTGACAGCAGTCCCTGGTCTGGCTGGTGGTCACCGGGATGCCTTCACGCCTCAGATCTTCAAAAAAACCCTGCAAGTATTGCAGAAAGTTCATAATATACCTCCCGGCTTTTGATTGCCAATCGCGGCAAGGCGTCTTTACCAGGCACGGTTGTCGACGACGGGGCGGGGCTGAAAACTGAGGTCATTGCGAGCATAGATCATGCCCTCCAGTTTTTCCAGGTCCTCGCGGTGTTTGACCAAGACGTTCAAGGTCTGCAGGGTAACAGCCTCATTCAGGTCATCGAGGCCCAGCTGTATGATGGCCATGGCCCAGTCGATGGTTTCCGCGATACTGGGGGCCTTTTTCAGATCCACCTGGCGGATGCGGTGGGCTACAGTGGCGATCTTTCCGGCTAGATGATCGGTCAAACCCGGCACCTTGAGGCGCAGTATCTGTTCCTCCAGGGCCAGGGTGGGGAAGTTCAGATGCAGATAAAGACAGCGTCTTTTTAAGGCCTCTGACAGTTCACGGGTGGCGTTGGAAGTGAGAAAAACATAAGGGATGTGGGCGGCTTTGACCGTCCCCAATTCAGGTATGGACATTTGGAATTCAGACAGTAATTCCAGGAGCATGGCCTCGAACTCAAAATCCACCTTGTCGATCTCGTCGATGAGCAAGACCGAAGGCAGGCTGGAGCTGATGGCCTGCAAAAGAGGCCTGCGCAAGAGATATTGTTCGGAAAAGATATCCTGCTCGACCTCCCGGGGATCGATATTTTGATTGCCGACCGCCTGAATGTGCAGCAATTGACGTTTATAGTTCCATTCATAGAGGGCTTTGGACTCGTCGATGCCCTCATAGCACTGCAGTCTGACCAGAGGCAGATTTTTCATCGCGCTGAATGCCTGGGCGACGCCGGTTTTGCCGACTCCGGCCGGGCCCTCCACCAGGATCGGTTTGTGCAGGGCTTCGGACAGGTAGAGTACCGTAGCGGTGCGGTCATCACAAATATAACCCGCCTTAAACATGCCTTCTTTAAGATTGTCGATCTTGTCCTGCAAATCAATTCCCCCTCCTTATTAGCCGCTTATTGATATCTAGCCCAGCGGACAACAAAAACTCCTTATCGGCAACAGCACGGCTTCTTTAATTATGCCGGGCCTTCATTTTGAAATTGTGATTAAGGCTGCGGATCGGGATTTATCGCCGCAGGCCTGCCGCGACGGCCGCTGTATATGCTCAATGCGATGCTGCCCAGGGCTATACAGGCCGCCGCCACATTTATAAAAATGCCGACAATGGGTATTTCGGAAAGCAGGATGACAAGCGCGAATCCCATCATGAACGCCAGCCATATCGAAACCTTTCCTTCCCAATTGAAACTGCGCAAGAGGTATCTGCCCACCATGTCCCCCAATATTATTTTAGATACGAATAAAATGAGGATATAGGCGAAGAGCAGGATGAATGCCACCGGGATGCCTATCACGGTGACCATTAAGACCAGGAATATCAAGGGCAAGGTCACCAAAAGCAACAGCCCCCAGCCTATAGATGCCCCCGGCGCCTCCTGCAGGGTGGATGCCAGCCGCTGCCACAGGGCAGGGAACAACAGATAGCCAAAACCCCATAACACCAGGCCGGTGGCGAACCACATCAAGAGGCCGATCCAGGAAAACGGCTGCCGGGGGTGGGAGGGAGTGGCCTTATCGATAACGCTCTGCTCCCAGCGGTTCTCTCCGCTCACCCTGGCCCCGCTGGCGATCTGAGCCTCTCGCGGAGACTTGTATATCAGGTTGCCGCCGATTACCGCTGATGGTGACAGAGTAAGATTGTTTACTTCCCATAGTTTTAAATCGCTGCCGATGCTGCCAGTCAGGCGAAAACTTTGGGAAGCCCCCAAAACCTGACGGTTAACCTGGCCCAGCAGGTCCAGGTTATTTCCAAACAGCAAGGCATCTTTGCCGATGACCGCAGCAGGTTCCAGGCGGATATTATTTCCGGCGGCGGTCAGGCTTTGGGAGACTGCGGACTGTATGGTTATATCATTGGCGGCGCTGCGCACGTCTCCGTCTACCGCAGCAGTGATGCGCACCGACTGACCCGCCGCCATAACATCGCCGTTCACCTTTCCATTGATAACTACGCTTTGTCCGGCTGCGAATACATCACCTTCCACATCTGCATCAACCACAACACTATTACCGGATACGAATAGAGGGCCTTGAATCTGGCCCGGCGGAATATAAACCGAATCGCCGGTCTGCGTCTGCACCGCCAGTGCCGCAGGGGTCGACAGAGTTGCAAAAAGCAGAAAGGCGATCACCAACCATCCTGCCCAGGCTTTTGAATACATTCTCAAACCTCCTAATCTTTAATTTCAACGTTCAGCCGGGGAAATCCCTATCTTTACCAGTTGTCTTACGAGCATTATAACCCATGAAAGTAAATTCACACAGCGAAAAACACGGATTTACCAAGGTTATTATCTGCAGTCCCACCAGGGATATGCTTCTTCAAGCAATATCTGAAGGGCTCAGACCAGCGGGTATGGAGAACGGTGAATTCCTCTACTTATTGCCATCTTTATCTTATATAATAAAAAATACCGGGTTAGAGCCGCCCGGTTATCAAAAATCGGCGGGAACAGGCCTGGTGGGCAGGCCGGCTTAGTCCGCCCGGTTATAAAAGCTGCCAGGGTAAGTGACTGAAAAGGACGGTGTTAGTTTGCATTTCAACGGTATTGAAGTGAATCATGAACATTATGATCTCTTGCTGCAATTGGAAAAACGGCTGGGGCAGGTCGAGTATACCATTGGCAGTGAGCCGGAATCAGGCTTGGCAGGGGTCAGTAAGTCTCCCGATGACAGTGCTTTCATTATCGATATATCAAGCCAGTACAAAGGTGATACTCTGGCATGCAGGGTGGCGCATCAGCTGCTCTATGCCCTGCAGATGAAGGAAGGCTGTCCATTGACTAAGCCGGCCGATCCTGAACTTGTCTGGCAGAAGATATTGTCGGAATCCATTAACAATCTGATTCTCGAATTGAAAGCCACCGATGAAGCAACGGCCCTGGGCTTTGACCATAGTTATATCTTCAATCATCGTTATAAAGAGGTCAAGGATTTCGCAGACCGGCATACCGGTAAAGCCCTGGACAGTTTTCAAAGCCGGTGGTTTGCGGTTGACCTGGCCCTGGCACTGATCTTTATACCCCCGGAAAAGATCAACTTCCTGCTCTCCGTTCTTAAAAGTAAGGAGGATGAAGCGGTCGGATTGGCGCTTTCAATCATCAACCTTATTGAAAAGACCGGCTATACCACAACCGGCCGGGCTTTTCTGGCAATGGCGGAGATCAACACCCTGTTGGATACCTGGAGTTATTGCCCCATCCATTATGGGGAAAAGGTAATCGGATCAGCTCAGCAGTACCAAACCGAATTTTTCAATCTGCGCGCTTTACTGCTGGGCTAGAGGAAAGAACCGGACCAAAGCAGTAGCCCAATAGAGCCCATGGGCCGATTGACGGAGGAGTTAAGGGCAGCCCTCTTTGTAAAGCTTTCTAGGGCGCCTGCTTTCCATTAAACCGGGGAGGTTTTCTTTTTGGAGGCAGTTTAGACGACTTAGTCTTTTTCGCCCGGTGGTTTTTGCTGTCAGCCGATTGCGGCGGCTTGCTACTGGAAGCGCCGCCTTGCAGCATATCCCGCTGTTCGCGCCTTTCCTTTGCGCTTTTGGGAACGTATATCTTTTCACCGTTGAAAGGGTTCATCCCGGTATGGTACATGCTGGCAGAAATCGTCATCGGCAGAGGGGTGAAATTCTGCACCTGCTCCGGATGATGCCGCATTTGCCGGCTGACGTATTGAGCCAGTTCCCGGCTCTCCTTCAAGCTGCTGCCAGGATGGGCACTTATCAGATAGGGGATGAGATACTGTGTTTTGCCCAGCTGACGGTTGACCCTGTTGAAGCTCTCCGTAAACTTGAGGTACTGGGTATGATCAGGTTTTCCCATCAGAGCTGTGACCTTATCGGCAACATGCTCGGGGGCCACTTTCAACTGCCCGCCGACATGATGTTTGCACAGGGAATGCAAATACGAACCGGAACTATCTTTAATAATCAAATCATAGCGCACCCCGGAAGCCACGCGTATATGCTTTATTCCCGGGATTTTACGCAGCTCTCGCCACAGTTTGACCGAAGGAGAATGATCAGTATCCATTTTAGGGCACAGGGCTGGAACCAGACAGCTGCCGCGCTTGCATTTCTCGCACTTAAGCCGCTCTTTCCCGGATAAACCATACATGTTAGCGGACGGACCGCCTACGTCAGGAATACTGCCCTTAAAATCGGGATGCATCAGGAAGGAGCGGGCTTCATTGAGCAATGATTCCTGGCTGCGGCTTTGAATGAATTTGCCCTGGTGCAAACCGATGGAACAGAAATGGCAGCCTCCAAAGCAGCCCCGGTGGGTCAGGATGGAAAACTGAACCGGCTTGAGGGCCGGAACCCCGCCCCGGTCTTCATAAATCGGATGACTTCGGCGCTGAAAGGGAAGGGCATAGAGTTCATCCATCTCCGCAGTGCTCAGGGGCAAGGCCGGCGGGTTGGCCACCACCCAGCGTTCGCCATGCCGCTGGGCCAGGGGCGCAGCCAGGTAAGAGGTGCTGTTTTGCGCTACCATTCTGGTCAGCTGAGAAAACTTGACGGGATCAGATGCGGCTGCTTCATAAGAGGGGAGAATCAAGGCATCTTCAGGCGGTTGCGCCGCCGCATAGCAGCTTCCCGCCACGTTACGCAAGGATTTGACATCCTGACCTCTTTCTAAATACCGCGCTGTTTCAAAAAGAGCCTTTTCCCCCATGCCGTAGATGAGCAGGTCAGCCTTGCTGTCCAGCAGTATGGAGCGCCGCACCTGGTCGCCCCAATAGTCATAGTGGGCCAGACGCCGCATACTGGCCTCAACCCCGCCGATAATGACCGGTATCCCTGGAAAGGCTTCGCGCAGCCGGTTGGTATAGACGATGGTGGCCCGGTCGGGCCGCATTCCAGCTTTCCCCCCGGGAGAATACACATCCTGGCGGCGTTTCTTTTTGTCGGCAGTGTAATGGTTAACCATAGAGTCGAGATTGCCTGCTGAAACCCCAAAAAATAAACGAGGGGCGCCCAACTGCATAAAATCCTCCCCGGTCCGCCAATCTGGTTGGGCAATAATACCCACCCGGTAGCCATGGTATTCCAGAAACCGCCCCAAGAGCGCCGCCGCCCAGGCGGGGTGGTCGACATAAGCATCCCCGCTAACCAGGATGATGTCAAGCTCTTCCCAGTTTTTTGCTTTCATTTCCGCTC
>NZ_DIPG01000120.1:7955-14129 GCF_002426325.1 Syntrophomonas sp. UBA5494
ACCGCTTTTTCCAGGTCGAGGCTATCTTTGACCGGAACATAATGTTTGCCCGGCTTATTGCGGCGTTTGGATGAGCTGCGCCGCGGCCGCGCCTCGCGTTGGGAAAGATCTACCACATCATCGCTTTCCTCGGTAACCGCTACTTCCATAGGCGCCTGGTTGACCGGCGATTCTATGCTGCTGATGGAGATGCCGCGCATATGTTTGGTATGAGCCCATTCCGTCTGGTTACTATGTTTTAACAAGCCCCAGATAGTAACCGGGAACCAGGTGAATCCATAGATGGGATATGTCAGGTAATAGAAATAAGCCTTGCGCGGCGCGCCTTCCAGGATCAATCCCAACATCGGATAGCAGTAGCCGAGAATTCCGAAGCTCCACCAGAACCAATTAGGGGCCATGGCAGTGATCGGCGACGCGTAGATAGGCTGCGGAGATATCCAATGGGCGCCTCCCAGAATGATGTTAAACAACATAATGGTGATGGCAATCGGTTGAAAAAGGTAAATAGCGCCGTCTATGGGATACCATTTTTTCTCGCGGATGCCCTTTTTCAACAAAGGGATCATATAACGGAAGGCTACATCCCAGTGGCCTTGCAGCCAGCGGGTACGCTGCCGCCAGGTCTGGGAAAAATAGACCGGTTTTTCGTCATATACATGAGCGTCATGGGCCCACGAAGTCTTTATCCCGTGGAGCAGGAGCTTCATGGTGAATTCCAGGTCTTCGGTAAGACAGGTCGCTCCCCAGCCAAACTCTTTCAGAAGGTTGTACTCCAAACAGACGCCGGTTCCGCCCATAGCATTGGAAAGACCACGGTTGTAGCGGGCCAGCTGCCACATGCGGTTCATCGACCAGTAGGCAGTTGCGTAACAGGCGGTGACCCAGGAGTCGTTGGGGTTTTTAGTGTCAAGGTAGCCTTGAATGGACCGATAACCCTTCTTAAGCTTGGAGTTCATTTCCAATAAAAAGTTTGAAGAAACCACATTATCGGCATCGAACAAGCAAATCGCATCGTATGTACGTTCGTTTTCCATTTCAAACAGCTGGTTAAACATCCACTCCAGAGCGTACCCCTTGCCGCGTTGATTGGAGAAGCGTTCATATACCCTGGCGCCTTCCTGGCGGGCGATGGCCGCGGTGTTATCGGTGCAGTTGTCGGCTATAACGTAGATATCAAAGAGATCCTTGGGATAATTAATCTGCTTGAGACTTTCCAGGTGATACTTAATAACCGCCTCTTCATTATGAGCTGCGGTGATCAGGGCGAACTTTTTAACGGGCACATAGTCTTTTTCCTCTGGATGCTTGCGCCACCCAGCGATAGAAACATAGTAATAATAAAATAATACCAACAAAACTACTGCTTCAGTTACGGCTACCAGCGCCGTTAGCAAATAAAACAGCCAGCTTTCAAAAAACAAAGCGTAAGACTCCTCCCTATATGTCATTCACAGTTTGTCTCTTAAGGTAGCATTTTATAGATGCCAATCCATAGAATGCTCAAAAACAACAAATAAAAGCCGACCTACTCCCTCCAACCTACCAGAAAAGTTTTCCGGTTACAACATATTTTAGTATAACAAAGACTAAAATATCTTCTCCAAGAAGGTAAAAAAACCCTCTTTATCCTGGTCAAACAACAAAAATATCTTTGGGGTTGATACCCCCGCCGCCGCTAAATGAATCCCTGGAAACCTCGTCCCTACCGTATTGTTATTATATAAACAGATTAATTATACCAGAGGCGGTCTTGATGTCAATCTACTTGTACCTGGTACGGCATTCTCCTATGTAGAAACTGTATCACTAGTATTCCTGCTTTTGTCAAGACGTACTCTTTGAAGGCGGATTTACTTTCAGTTGAGTCTCAAAATTGTAACACAATCTTTATAGGTATGCCCCTTTTCGAGTATAAACATTAGTTATTTTGCTGCCATGCAAGGTTTTGATGCCCGGGGCGTATAAGTAGGCAAATCGATAATAACGGAGGGGGATTACATGTCCAAGAAGATTCTGACTGTAATGCTCGGTATATTATTTGTCCTGACCAGTTCCTCAGCGGCGTCAGCCCGGCTGCAACCCGGGGACTTCACAGACATCCAGGAACATTGGGGTAAAACCGCCATCAATGAGGCGCTTGCCCAGGGATGGATGCAGGGCATGGGGGCCAACAGCCAAGGATATCACATATTTGCCCCCCAGGGAACGGTTACCAGAGCCCAGGCTGCCGCTGTCCTGGTGAGGATGTTTGACCTTGACTATGGCGACAAACAATTCTTCAAACAACCGCTGGCCAGTGATTATTACCAGGATGTTGACAATCAGTCCTGGTATGCTGAGGCAGTTGCACTATGTGCCGTAAATAGCATTTTCGAAGACAGCCCGCACTTTTATCCCCAGCGGGATATAACCCGGCTGGAGATGGCCAAGGCCATTCAAAACTGCTTTACAGCCAAAAAAATCAGTGTTCCCATGATCATGATGCTGCCCGTCTATGACGATATGGACAGTATCCCTCCAGTTGATGTCAATGCCGTGGCCTTCGTAACCAACACTGATATTATGAAAGGGGATAATGGGTATTTTCGGCCTCAAGATACCATGACAAGGGCTGAACTGGCCCAGGTGCTTGTCAACTGTTCTAAGGTCATAAAACTCCAGCTCCCAGACGGAAACCTCTCCGGAAATGATCAGGAAGCCGGTAAAACGGTAAGCATAAATACCAGGACCATCCAAAATCAATCCGAGAACATGAAAACCAGTTTGATGGTTCCTGCCATCAGCGGTTTGGCGGATCAGGAAGTGGAGTCAGCCCTTAACGATCGCTGGCTGGGTGAGGCCCAGGAATTTGCCGAAGGGTTGGCAGCCGGCTTAGAGGCATACGTTGAAGACCGGGAAAACGCAGGTGCTCCGGTTTTCCCCTATGAAGTAATGACCAGCTATCAGGTTATGACTTTGGAGGATAGCTTCTTAAGCATGTATATAGACTATTACCAGTACACTGGCGGGGCGCATGGGATGACCGAACGCATCGCCTATAACATCGACCTTACAACCGGCGCGGACATTGCCCTGGCCGATCTGTTTACAACTGATTATGAGTACAAAGAAGCCATCGACCAGTTCATTCAAAAAGAGATCACGAATCGTCCAGGCGACTTTTTCCCCAGCGGTGACATGGGTTTCAACGGTATTTCCGATGAGCAGCCCTTCTACCTCACCGACTCCAAACTGGTGATTTATTTCAGTCTTTATGAAATCGCCCCTTATGCGGCCGGATTTCCTGAATTCGAAATTCCCCTGAGTTATCTGAATGGGGGGTTAAAGGCACCCTTCATATAACTGCATAGCCAGCCGGGTCCCGCTCTCCAAATCCCCGGCTGGCATTTATTTTTTTATTATTTCGCTGACATCTTATTCTTCACTTCGGCCACAGGCAAACCAACATTATCTCAAAAAATTGAGTTATAAGCGGCTCAGTCTTTAAGCCGATAATCATAGCCGCCGCTATTTACCAGATAGCCATCCTCGCACAGGCGGTCACAGATCTTGACAATAGTGAGGTAGTTCTGGAAATTAAGCTCTTCCTGTACCTCACAGAGACTGCAGTGGTTTTTTCGCATCGAATCCAGGACTGCGTGTTTATGATCTTCTATATATTTATTAATAAATTCTTCACCCTTGGGAGTCACACAGCAGAAACTGATCATATAGCCTTCATTTTTGAGTTCCTCGGTTTCCCGTCCATAGACCTCAAAAGCCAGAGACAAGGTAATAAAACGATCCTCATTTTCTTTTGTCACCCAACTCGACCCCCTCATCCTTTATAATTACATAAATTAACTATTCAGCGCAGATATTCCTGCTTAAACAGAATAAGGCGGGAGGACGGTTCATGGCGCGCCAGCGGGGACGGTTTATTTTCTGAAACCACAGCAATTTTGTGTTTGCTGGCTTAGCAGGATTCTCTGTGATATAATAGGACGTCGTGCAGTTTAGACGTAGTTTTCAGGTGCCAGGGAATTTAACCTGGAGTAATAGTATGAGAGGTCGATTAAAGTGCAGCCTAATTCCTTGCGAAATATCGCCATAATCGCTCATGTAGATCATGGCAAAACCACCCTGGTGGACAAATTATTGAGATACAGCGGCTATTTCCGCAGCAATCAGACGTTGGTAGAAAGGGTCATGGACAGCAACGATCTGGAGCGGGAACGCGGCATTACCATATTATCAAAGAATACCAGTATTATTTATGGCGACACCCGCATTAATATTGTGGATACACCCGGCCATGCCGATTTCGGCGGCGAGGTGGAACGAATCGTCAGAATGGTGGATGGGGTTTTGCTGCTGGTAGACGCTTTTGAAGGTTCGATGCCGCAGACTCGTTTCGTACTGCGGAAAGCTCTGGAGGCCGGGCTAAAACCCGTAGTGGTAGTCAACAAAATCGATCGCCCCGGGGCCAGGCCTCTCCAAGTAGTTGATTCAATACTGGATCTATTCATAGATCTGGGAGCCGATGAAGACCAGCTTGACTTTCCGGTGGTCTATACCTCGGCCAAAGAGGGTTATGCCAAGCTCGGCCTTGAAGACGACGCGGCAGACATGAAGCCCTTACTGGATGTGATCATTGCGCAAATCCCGGCGCCGCAAGGTGATTCGGAAGCTTCCCTGCAAATGATGATATCTTCCATAGATTACGATAATTATGTAGGCCGTATAGGGGTGGGCAAGATCAGCCGGGGGGTGTTGCATAAAGGCCAGGAGGCTATTCTCTGCAATCCTGACGGCAAGACAAAACGGGTCAAGATAAATACCTTATACACCTTTGAAGGCCTGAAAAAAATCGAAACCCTTGAGGCTGTGACGGGTGAAATCGTGGCTGTTTCCGGTATAGAGGACATAACCATTGGGGACACCCTCTGTGCGAGCGACAGTATTGACCCGGTTCCTTTTGTGGCTATTGATGAGCCTACCATCTCCATGAATTTTGTAATCAACAACAGCCCCATGGCCGGCCTGGAGGGAAACTATATTACCAGCCGCCATGTCAGGGATCGCCTCAATCGAGAATTACTGTCCAATGTCTCTTTAAGAGTAGAGGAGATCAGCCCGGATTGTTTTAAAGTATCAGGCCGCGGTGAACTGCATCTGTCTATCTTAATAGAATCGATGCGCCGGGAAGGCTATGAATTTGCGGTTACCCGCCCCGAGGTTATCCTTAAAACCATTCACGGCGTGATTCACGAACCTGTAGAGCAGGTCTTTATTGAGGTTCCGGATGAATATGTCGGAACCGTGATAGAAGGCCTGGGCAGGCGCAAAGGGGAGTTGCTGACTATGAACAATGGAACCGGCAGCACTTCCAAATTGGAATTCTTGATTCCCTCCCGTGGTCTGATCGGCTACCGTTCAGAATTTTTGACTGATACCAAGGGTAATGGCATCATGAACCATTGTTTTGAAGCCTATCAGCCTTTTAAGGGGGATATCGCCACCCGCAACCGGGGTTCGCTGGTGGCCTCGGAGAGCGGCGTCACCGTAGCCTACGGCCTTTTCAACGCTCAGGAACGCGGCACGCTATTCGTAGATGCCGGGGTGAGCGTTTACGCCGGTATGATAGTAGGCGAGAATGCGCGCAGCCAGGATATTACCGTTAATGTGTGCAAGAAAAAGCAGCTTACCAATACCCGTGCCTCAGGTAGTGACGAAACCTTGCGTTTGATCCCGCCCTTAAATATGACCCTGGAAAAATGCCTGGAATTCATAAATAATGATGAATTACTGGAAGTCACCCCACAATCGCTGCGTTTGCGAAAGATGATCCTAGATAAAACCGAACGGGAGCGCTCCGCCAAGAAAAAGGAGCAGGCCAGCTGATATCTCCGGGTATCATGAGATGCCTGACAGCGGGAATCATTTTATTGAATTTCCGCTGTTTTTTATTTCTGTAATATTCTGTGAGCCCTCATCAAGCTTTGCAAAAACATGGTAAAATAACGTATACCACTCGTATAAAGTGATCGGGGGAGGGTCATCGTGCTGAATAACGACCAACATGATGATGTAGTTAAATATATACAAAAAATTGAAGAATTAGAGAAACTTTTAGAAAAGGAACGCAGACTACACCTTCAAGCAGATCAGCAGTTGGAAGAATTATTTGAT
>NZ_DIPG01000120.1:14346-19754 GCF_002426325.1 Syntrophomonas sp. UBA5494
GGGAAACCATAACAGAAATAATCAATAATAAACTTCACCCTGATGACATTGAGTCTACCTTGAAGGCTATGCGCCGGGTGGTAAGAGACCGCAAGCAAAACCTGGTTTTCCGCTACCGCAACGATGATGGCTCTTTTTCCTGGTGCTCATGTAATATCATAGTCTCCAAGGAAGAAGATGTGGTCATAGGGGTGGGACGAAACATTACCGAATCAAAAGAATCTGAGCGGCGTCAGGCTGATATTATCAACTTCCTTCCTGACGCCACTTTGGTTATTGATCAAAATGGCCGGGTGATAGCATGGAATAAGGCCATTGAAGAAATGACCGGAGTCAGCTCGGAATACATGCTGGGCAAAGGCAATTATGAATACAGCCTGCCGTTTTATGGGGAGTGCCGTCCCATACTGATTGACCTGATCAATCTTAACGAAAGTGAAATTGAAGACTCCTACCTGAGTCTTCACCGGGATTACAAACGCATTTCCGCCGAGAGCTTCTGTCCCTTGATAGGCAGCAGCGGCGCTTTTCTGTATGGCACCGCGTCTCCGCTGTTAGACAGCAACGGGAAGCTGGTGGGTGCGATCGAATCGATCAGAGATGTCAGCTTTCGCAGGAAAACCGAAGCGGCTCTGCGGCAGTCGGAAGAGAAATTTTCCAAAGCATTTCACGGCAGTCCTATTATGATGTGTCTGGCTACCCTTGAAGAGGGTATATTTATCGATGTCAACGAGGCCTTCTGCCGGGTTGTAGGGTATACCCGCGAGGAGATGATAGGCCGCACCAGCACCGAATTGAATTTTTACGCCATCCCCGACACCAGCCGCTCTTACCGCAAACTGCTGATAGAAAAGGGCAGAATCGAACACTATTCTTTCGGCTTCTGCAAAAAATCAGGTCAGGTTCGCGATGGCTTGTTGTGGAGCCAGCTATTGGATATTGACGGCTCATCCTGCCACATAGCCTGCATTATTGACATAACCGAACAAAATCGTCTGGAAAAAGAAATGGCCAGGCTCGACCGCCTTAAACTGGTTGGGGAAATGGCGGCCAGCATCGGCCATGAAATCCGCAATCCCATGACGACCATCCGCGGCTTTTTACAGCTATTGACCGACAAAAAAGATTATCAAGATGATTTCGCCTATTTTGAATTGATGATTGAAGAACTGGACCGGGCCAACAGTATTATAAGCGAATATCTGGGCATGGCGCAGGACAAACTGGTCGACCTGCAGCCCCGCTACCTTGACCAGGCGGTTAAATCGATTTATCCCATGATTCAAGCCGACGCAAATATCAGGGAAATGGCAGTATGCCTTGATCTCTCCAAACCTCCCATACCGCTGATCGATGAAAAAGAGATCCGGCAGATGATTCTAAATCTGGCCCGCAACGGATTGGAGGCCATGTCGCCGGGAGGCACCCTGACTATCGGCACCCAAACCGGGCCCAAGGAAATTGTGCTCTATGTCAGGGATGAAGGTCATGGTTTGGATCCGAGCATTGTGGACAAGATAGGAACCCCTTTCCTTACCACCAAGGAAAAAGGCACCGGTCTTGGCCTGGCCGTCTGCTACAGCATTGCCGCCCGCCATCATGCCACAATTGATTTTGAGACCAGTCCCTGCGGCACTACTTTTTATGTGCGCTTTCCGTTCCCCCCGGATGACTAATCGGTTATTTCCTTCAATTCCGCGAATTTGGATGTAAGTCTGAAAATCATTTCTCAGTAATAAGGTATATTACAATATTGATGATTGACAGGGGAGGAATTCAAATGAACCGTTTGGGGGCTATGATAAAAGCTGCCTTGTTGAGGCTTATTGAAGCTATATCTCGTTTTCCGCTGACTGTAGTCTGTCTGATCGGCGCTACCATACTGTTGTGTTACATGATATCTTTGCACAAGCAGCCCGGACCGATTGTCGAAAAACTGGCCTATACTTTTTTGCTGGGTTCCTTCCTGGGCATCGCCGCACAGTTCGCCTGTGAACGCTTTGAGCAGCTCCACAAAAAGCGTGTTGTGGTTTATCTTGTATCAACCCTGTTGACCATCGGATATTACTTGATTCTTATGCCGGTCCAGAGCATCAGTCATGAGGTTACTATCCGCACTTTTGTAGCAGTGGCCGCCATGTTCTGCGCTTTCATCTGGGTGCCGTCTTTCAGAAGCCGGGCCGATTTTAATGAAATAGCCCTGGTGCATTTTAAATCCGCCTTTATATCAGTTTTGTACTCGGCCGTGCTCAACGCCGGTTGTGCCAGCATTATCGCCGCGGTGGATATCTTGCTCTTCCCGGTCGATAACGATGCTTATGCTTATACCATGGTCGTCATCTGGGTGCTGTTCGCCACGCTCTATTATTTATCACTTTTGCCCCGCTGGGGTTCGGAGCGGGCTGAGGACAGGGAATTTGCCAGGTATTCGGCTGAATACCCCCGCTTCCTGGAAATCCTGGTTTCCTACATTGCGATCCCTCTGGTGGCAGCCTTCACCCTGGTCCTGGCCGCATATTTCGTCAAGATACTATTTACGCTCAAATGGCCTTCGGGGCAACTCGGGGGGATGGTTTTGGCCTACTCCGCCTCCGGACTGATTATTTATATCCTGGCCAGCCTTGCTTCAAACCGTTTTGCTACTTTATACCGTCTGATTTTTCCCAAGGTATTGATTCCGGTTGTAATCATGCAGCTCATATCGGTGGGCATTCGCCTGGATGCCTACGGTATCACCGAATCCCGCTATTACATTACTCTTTTCGGCATTTTTTCACTGGTTTGCGCTATCATGCTCAGTTTTAAGCCAGTATCCAAAAACGGCTTGATCGCCTTGCTGGCAGCCGGTTTTGCTATTTTATCGGTGATACCGCCTGTAGATGCTTTTACCGTATCCCGCAACAGCCAGATCACCCGCCTGGAAAGCATGCTCCTGGCCGAGGGCCTGCTTGTTGACGGAAAAATCACCCCCAAGGCTGAAGTAAGCATGAACCTTCGTCTGGAGGCTACCAGCATACTCAGTTACCTGCAGGCTCGGGATTACACCCGCTATGTTGTCTGGCTGCCCGCTGATTTCACCACCTATAGGGATATGAAAAGTGTTTTTGGATTTGAATCGGCTTACCCGGGTATGGATGTGGAAAGCAATTACTTCTTTGCGGTCATGGATACTCAAAAACCTTTTCCCATCAGCGGTTTTGATATCCTGGTCAGTGCCAGTTCCCACCGCGGAGCAGTAAGCCAAAATCTGTCCGCCGTCGATTTTGAGGTACAGGGCCTGCCTTATAAATTGATCCTGGAACGCCTGTCTGCCCAGGAGGTGCGGCTCGCGGTACAGAACGCGGCCGGTGCCGAACTGATCAGCACCGGTTTGTATGATTTCGGCCAGACCGTCGCCGAAATTGGGAATGTGCCTAAACAGGCCTTGCCTCCCGAACAAATGACTTTTGACGTTGAAAACAACGGCTACAAGCTGCGAGTGATTTTTCAAAACATAAATATCACCAAAGGCGACAGTCTTGAAGCCGGGGTGGATTACGAACTCATGATCATGTTCGGGGTTCCAACAGCCATTCAATAAAATCGTTCCATAATGCCCCGCGCGATCTCCTGGAGCAGCTTCTAAGCGGAGGAGAAAATTAATGCAATAAAACGGTTCCAATGCTGAATGCGACAGGGCTTGAATAGAGAGTAGCAAATAACGCCAAGCTGATATAGACTTGAATTGCAGGAGCCTTTATCCGCGTTGTTCCTGCGGAAGCAAAAGGAGCGTGAGTATATATGGAGAGATTGGGCGGGCGTTATCTGGCCGGGCTGGTCGTGATCGCTTTTGGAATCGTCGCACTGCTTAACAATTTCGGGTTTACCGCTGTCAGTCTGGGATATTTGTTTAATCTATTGTGGCCGCTGTTGATCGTGGTGGCCGGCATTAATTTCATCGCCCGGCGCGATCCGGCCGGATTGATCACCGGAGCCATTTTGACAGCCCTGGGAGTTGCATGGTTTGGCCGCAATGCCGGCTGGTTGGATATTGATATGTCCTTGTTCTGGAAAGCCTTCTGGCCGGTGTTGATCATTATCATCGGGTTGAATATTATGCTCAAAAATGAACACAATAGCCGTGGAAATATAGCTATTATGGGCTCGGTGGAAAAGAAGCACGAGCCCTGGGAGCTTCGCAGTGCTGAATATACCGCCTTCATGGGGGGCATCGACCTGGATATCCGCAAGGCCCGATTTACACAACCAGAGATAACCCTGACCTTGTCAGCCATTATGGGGGGGATAAGCGTCATCCTCCCTCCAGACGTAGCCGTAACCTGCAACGGTACTTCCATTTTAGGCGGAATAGATCTAATGGGCCGCGGATCTGGCGGTATTTTGGGCAGCACCTCCATGCAGAGCGGCGATTTAAAGAACAGCGATAAAATTCTGCATCTCAAATGCACTACCATAATGGGTGGTATTGAAATCAAACAATAGTATCCTCCCGGCAATGGAATTGAGACAAAAAACTCAGCGTTTTAAATTATGCAATGTTTACTGGTACTGAATATCAATCGGGTAGGAGGCTGACCCTTACTGGGTCAGCCGACCTCCCACAGAACCGTACGTACCGTTCGGTATACGGCTCCTCCCATGTTTACACACGAACAGACTCGTAGTAATCGAGAGTTGAAATATCCTGCCTTCTTAAGTCTCTCGGCTGAGATGGCCTTGGCAATGATCGGGTTACGGGCGCAACGCCAGTAGCCCTTTCTTATGTTTGCGCCTTCTCGTGCCACCCAGTCGATTATGCCTAGTTTCTTAAGCATAGCGTAACGCGTCCTGACTCTTTTCCACTGCTTCCAGATGACCATCCGAATACGTCTGCGTAGCCATTGGTCTGTCCTTTTCAGCAGGCTCTTCATGTCCGCGAGTTTGAAGTAGTTGACCCAGCCAGCAATGAACTGCTTGAGTTTTAACTTTCTCTGCTCGTATCCCATGCCGTTGCTTCTTGACGTGATATGGCGTATCCTCGCCTTCATCTTTGCAGCACTTTTGGGATGTACTCGCAAACCCACGTCTCTGTTCTTGTTGATGTAGAACGCGTAACCTAAGAATTTGACCTTGCCTACATAGGCTACTGCCGTCTTTTCCCTGTTCACTTTAAGAAATAGTTTCTTTTCTATGAACGGGATTAGATTCGCCAGTGTCCTTTCCGCCGCCCTTTTGCTTTTGCAGAAGACGAGCAGGTCATCCGCGTAGCGGACGAGTCTATGCCCTCTGCGTTCCAGTTCCCAGTCCAATTCGTTTAGGAGGACGTTTCCACAAAGTGGACTCAATGGACCTCCCTGCGGGACGCCTAGTTCCGTTTCCTCAAATCTGCCAATGCGTGTGACAACGCCTGCCCGGAGATATTTATGGAT
>NZ_DIPG01000089.1:0-3189 GCF_002426325.1 Syntrophomonas sp. UBA5494
AGCCGCCATTTCAAAAAGTGTGCCCTTATTAATAAATGACTGCCCCAACCCGGCAATTCATCATCGCCCCGGCTGGCGGATCATCAGGGTGAAAATATAGCATAAAGCAGCCAGAAGCACTATAGTGGCCCCGGTGGCGGTATCCCAGTAATAAGAGAGGATAAGGCCGCTAACCCCGCATACGGCGGTGATTAAAAAGGCCCAGAGATGATAAGATCTCATTCCGGCTGCGATATTGCGTGCCGCCGCGGCCGGCAGCACTAAAAGGGCGTTGATAATCAAAATGCCTATCCACTGAATGGTAAAGGTGACCACCAGGGCCAGGGAGATGGCGAAGCAGGCTTCCACCAGCTTGACCTTGAAACCTCGGCTGCCTGCCAGAGAGGGGTTGATGCTGAGCAACAACAATTGATTGAAAATTATGTACCACAACACCAGGACAGCCAAGAGCACCAGGCCTAAAGCCGACACTTCCTGGGGAGTGATGCTGAGCAGGTCGCCCACCAGGTAGCGGCTGTAGCGGGCAAAACCGCCCCCTTTGGAAAGAATAACGATTCCCAGAGCCACTGCTGTGGCCGACACCGCTCCGATTATGGTGTCAGCGGAAGAGCCGGTTCGTTCTTTGATGAAAGTGACCACCATGGCTATGAAAACCGCGAAAATCAACATGGACCAGGTGGGGTTCTGCACCCCGGCTATAACCCCGATGGCGATGCCGGTGAGGGCTGAATGCCCCAGAGTATCCGAAAAAAAAGCCATCTGGTTGTTGACCACCATGGCCCCCAGCAAGGAGAACAAAGGCACCACTGCCAGGACTGCCAGGAGGGCGTTTTGCATAAAGGCATATTGGGCCCAGGAAAAAGGCAGTAAACTGATTAAGGCGCTGATATTTTCGTACATCCCACTGTCCTTTCGTTCTATACGCCGCAACTTACATAAAATGTTCCAGTCTGCCCAGAGTTGCTTCGAAAAGAGGATGCTTCATCACTTCCTGCGGAGTGCCGTCACAGAGAATGACCCGGTTTAATAAGACCACCCGGTCTGCATAGTCAGCCACCGCATTTAAATCATGGGAGACCAGGATTACCGACAGATCATATTGCTGCCGTAATTCTGAGACGATGCGGTAGAAACGCTGCATACCTTTGAAATCCACCCCGGAAATGGGCTCATCCAGGAGCAGCAGATCGGGAACCGGTTCCAGGGCCAGGGCCAAAAGGATGCGCTGCAGTTCGCCCCCTGATAATGCCCCCAGGCGCCGGTTTATGAGGTGCTCAGCTTCGACCCTGGATAAAGCCAGCCGGGCATTATGAAGGGTGCGGCGACTTCCGCCTAAAAAAACCGGCACCTGTCCCAAAGCTGCTGTAAAAAGATCGCCTACGGTTATGGGTGAATTGACATCAAAATTGAGCCGCTGGGGGACATAGCCGATCCTGGGCTTGGCGCTGCGGTTTCCCTCGCTGTCGAGAAATTGTAGTTTGCCCTCATGGGGGATTTCTCCCAGGATAGCTTTAAAAAGGGTCGACTTGCCGGCTCCATTGGGCCCTATCAGAGCGGTCAGCTGCCCGCAGTGGATCTGCAGATTAATGTCGTCAAGAATGCATTTACCGCGAATATTGACGCTGAAATGGCTGATCTGGGTCACGCATAGCCCGCATGCTGAGCCGCATGGCTGCAGTGGTTCGACTGTCTTCATCAGTATAAAGCCTCCCTCAAGACCTCCAGGTTTTGCTGCATGATGTCAAGATAGGCATTCTTATCATCAGGGCCGCTGACCGCAGGATCGAGGGCATAGACTGCAACCCCGCTTTCACGGGCGATGGCTTCGGCGACAGTGGTGGGATACTGTGGTTCGGTAAAAACAGCCGCAACTTTTTTATTCTTGATCTCTTCGATGATGTCAGCCAGTTCCCCGGCGCTGGGTTCGGATCCCGGTTCTCTTTCCACCACCGCCGCCACCTGCAGGTCGAACTCACTGGCAAAATAAGCGAAGGCTTCGTGGAAAGTGGCGATCTGGCGTTGGGGAGCCGGGTCGATAACCCGGTGCATTTCGGACTGCAGCTGGTTGATTTTTTCAATATAGGTTGAACTGTTTCTGGCATATGCTTCCTGATTGGAGGGATCCAGAGATGCCAGCTGCCGGCTGATATTATCCACCTCTTTTTTGGCCCCATTGAGGCTCACCCACAGATGGGGGTTGGGGTGTCCGTCATGCATGATGAATTCCAGGCCCTGGCTGGCTTCCACTATAGGTATTTGCGGATACTGCCGCATCACTTTATCCATAAAGGATTCCATCCCGGCCCCATTGATAACCAGAATATCAGCCCCCTGCAGTTTCTGCATATCGCCGGGGCTTAATTGATAGTCGTGCAGGCAGCCGGTCTCTTTGCGAGTTAGATTGCTGACCGTAACCCCTTCGACGTCTGCTGTGATATTGAGCAGCATGATATAGAGCGGGTAAAAAGAGGTGACGATATGAACCCCTGCTTTTTGCGGAGGCTGTCCGGAGGTCTTCTCCGAGGCCAAGGGGATGACCCCGCAGCCGGCCAGAGATAATAACAGGCCCAATATCAACAGGCCGATCACCAGCTTTTTCAATCTGAAACCCTCCCTCTGATCTGGCTGCATTTCTGGCAATAACCATACATCTCCATGCGATGATCCAGCACCACAAAATTTTCGCGCAAACCGATTTCAACCGCATAGGATTCCAGGGGGCATCCGGTAATAGCCACTATTTTCCGGCAGTCTATACACACCAGAGTGTGCTCGTGGGTGTCCCTTTTCAAGCTGTAGCGGGCTTTTTCACCTGGAAACCCCTGCTTGTTGATCAGCCCCTGTGAAAAGAGCAGTTCCAGGTTGCGGTAGACCGTGGAAAGACTGGTCTTTTGATGCTCCCTGACCTCAATGAAGATTTCGTCGACTGTGGCCGGCTTGTCTTGCTGCGACAGTGCGGTCAGAATGGCCTTTCTTTGCGGAGTCGCCTTTTTGCCCAGTTTTCTAATGGCTTGATCCCAATTGCGTGCGTCCAAATTATTTGCCCCCATTTAGTAATAGGAATGATTTGCATTTATTATATCCTATTTGGGGACAGGTCTATACCTTAAAAAATTCTAAAGGCGGGGCTAGCCGTAAATAAAGCGCAGGCCATTGAGGATTTGTTCCAGGAGCAGCATGGCGCCGGAA
>NZ_DIPG01000089.1:3383-8170 GCF_002426325.1 Syntrophomonas sp. UBA5494
TTGCCGTCGGCCAGGACCACATCAGCGCCGCTTTTTACAACAGAGGCCCCTAAAGTACTGTCAAGTCCGTTCTCCCGCAGGTATTTTTCAAGGAAGACGGCATCGTCGCCTAAATGAGCCGGTATTATTTCAACTGCTGCGGGAACCATCCCCAGATAGCTGTGCAGCCACACGGTCAGAGCGGCGGCCAAGGCAGGTTCGGCCTTCACCGCGAAAGTAGCGCCGCGGGGCAGTCCGGTTACCGAGTTATAGCGGGACAGGTGCAGAAATGCATGGGCCTGGCAGGCTTCTATATCCAGCACAGCCGGGACGGGATCAACCTCCAGGGCGGCACAGACTTCCCTGATCCAGTTTTTGCTGGCCTCAAACCCCAGCGGTAAACCGCTTCGGGGAGACAGAAATGGCATGTTATGATGTTTATGCATCCACTGGCATAATTGCAGGCCGTATTCAGGATGGAGCAGGATATTTAAAGACGCTTTGTTATACTGCCGCAGCCGGGCCAGGTCGCTGCCGGCGCAAAAAGTGGCCTGTATGGAAATGCCGCACAGTGACAGCAAGCGCTGCAGTTCCTTAATCGAACCGCTGTAATGCTTGTGATATATGGATATGCCCACCAGATTGACCGTTAGCGGGCAGGTCTTGGCCGGAACCGGTTCCAGATTCTGTAATAATTGCAGCACGGCGGTCTGAAAGCCTTCGGTAAACAGACCCGAAAAGCCGGTATTTTCGATGCACAAATATGGCGTATCCACAACTCGCCCTTTAACCAAACCTTCCAGGTCATCGCCGATTAAAGCCGCGCCGGGGGAATTGACTACCGCTACCAGCTTGTATTCCGGCTTTACGGCCACCTTTTGCAGGATTTTTTCCAGTTTGGCAGTAGCCCCGTAGACATAATCATATCCGTCCAGAAAGGTAGCGGGTACGCGCGGCTGGCCGAAATAATAGATCTCCGGATAATTTAAGGGATCAAAGGAGAGGTCCCGGGGATATTGGTAATCGGAGATGGCGCTGTGATAGAACTTGCATCCGGTGGGACCATTTAAAATCACCACTGCGTCTTTAATGCCTTCCAGGGCGAAAATAGCCCCGCTGAAAGCATCAGGCCATATATTTTCTGAATAAGGCTGCATCCTTTTTCCACCCCTCGTTGAGATTATTACGAAAGATCTGGGTCCATCTCCGGGCTATTTCTATACCGCTGAAAAAGCCCACTGCCGGGCATAAAGGAATCACATCGCTAAAAACACCGCCGTCAAAATGGGCCAGGGCGTGGTTGGACAGGTAGATGTCGGGTTTCTGGGATTGGATGTCCTCCAGACGCCTTTCGTCAGGGTATGGCTCAATCAAGGGAAACTGCCCCTTAAATCGGGAACGGAAATTATTGTCCTGAGAATAATTGAGAATGCCCACCAGCGCGATTTCCATGCCCAGATCCAGGGCCGGCTCCAGTATCCAATCGATATCGTGATTGTAGGTGACCACCATCAAGCGTTTACCGGCTAAGGCCGGTCGAAGTGATGCTATCTCAGCCTGGTACAGCTGGCGGTAAGAGGTGATTATTTCGTCAACCAGCTCCTGCCTGGAGAAGAACTCCGCAATCCCCGTAAGCCAGCTGGCGGTCTCTTCAAATCCCCTGGGAAAAGGTTGGTCGAAGAAATGAGCCTCAAAATTCTTCCCCAAATAATCACGCATCATGCGGCCCATATAGTCATCATAAGCCAGAAGGTTTAAGGGGGCTTTTTTAAAAGAGGCGATTTCCTGCACCGAAGTCTGGCATATGAAGCGGCAGTTGACCGACACCCCTACATGCTTCAGCAGTTCTTTGACGATCTGCAAATTGGGCTCGGTAACACTGGCGATGGTTTTTTCTCCGATTATGTTGACCAGATCGGGCTCAGGCTTGGTTCCGGGCCGGATCAAGGCCCGGGCTATTTCCGCATAGGCTGAAATCATACCCTGCAGGTAGTCGCCGCTGATGTTGCCGTCGACCGGCAGTGCCACTAATCGTGTTCCCCCAGGGTCGTCCAAGTCCATGACATGCTCCAAACTGTCTCCGATAATGCCTGCCGGGCAGGTAGTAGCGATAAAAACAGCCTTGGCTCCGGTTCCTTTAATAGCCAGGACCTGCTGGCGCAGCTCTTCTATGCCGCCAAAAATCATTCTGCCTTCATTCATATCAGAACTGAGCAGAGGCGGAATAATGTGCGCAGGCATTGACACTCCCCTTTCAAACAACGCTTTGCGCGCCGCCGAGGTTATGGTCTGGTAAGAGGCGTGGGCACAGCTCCTGGGGCCGTGGGCTATGGTAACGGCATCCCCAACCTGTATAGCCGCGTTAACCGCACCGTTAAAAGCGCAGCCGTGCAGAGGCTCCCGCCGGCGCACATTTAAGGAGAGCAACGAAGAGCTTGCTTGGACGGCGCCGGATGGCAGGTTCTCAGGTTTTTTGTTTGTAGAAGGCCTATTCAAGGTGCGCCTGGGGAAAGAGCGCCGCAGGACCAGTTCTTCTAAATGCTCAGGTTCTAAAGCCCGGGCCGGGTACAAGGCGTGTTCCCCTATTATCTTCCCGGCCAGACCGTCAAAAAGCTCATATAAATTGCGGTGACCGCTTTCAAAAAGCGTGCACGCCATGGCTTCGCTTGCGGCAAAATCGTCGCTGCGGGGAATAATCGCACATACAGGCAGGCTTACGGCTGCCGCGAAACGTGCCACCCGCTGTTCTTCTTCCGCCAGTCCTTTGTGATTAAAAATCAACCCCCCCAGACGGGGATTAACATCATAATTCTGCAAGCCCTTAAGGATATTGTTGGCGGCATACAATGACATGAACTCACCGGAGGTAACGATATAGACCTGGTCAGCATATTCCCGGCGCAGGGGTACCGCGAAACCTCCGCATACAACGTCTCCAAGCACGTCGTATATCACCACATCCCGGTCGCTGTTCATAATCCCGAGCTTCTGAAGCAGGTCAAAGGTGGTGAGTATCCCCCGCCCTGCGCATCCTACCCCGGGTTCGGGTCCGCCTGCCTCCACGCACCAAATCCCGCCATAACCCGAAGCTACAATATCTTCGCATCTCCAACTATCCGGCGGGGTATTTTTTATATAGTCCAAAACCGTCAGGGCGGGGCGGCCTCCGGTCAAGAGGCGGGTCGAGTCGTGCTTAGGGTCGCAGCCAACCTGCATCACATTAAGACCTCTTAAAGTCAGGGCCGCTGAAATATGGGCGGCCACGGTTGATTTACCGATGCCGCCCTTTCCATAAATGGCGATCTGCTTCATCAAACTTCCCCTTCATATACATGCCGGGCCCATCGCAGAGAGCGGTCAAGCTCGGAGCCATCTACCTCTTATTGTACCGTAATTTGGGTTATAATCCCGTTGGTTATGGTTAGTTCTACGTAATCATTATCCTGAATATCGTATAAAGTCGCATTTTCGATACCAGGTATCGATATTCTGGCGGCTGTGGACACCAGGTAGGCCAGAGGCAGGCCGTCGGTAGATAACACTATAAGGCGTTTTTTAGCCGAGACCAGGTAAACCAGACCACTCTTATAAAAGGTCTCTGTACCGCCTTGCTCAAACACTGGCTGGGGTTGAGGGGTTATTGTTGCGGCAGGCGGCTCGGAAACGGCCAGATATTCGATTTTGGCGCCATCTATCACCAGATTTGCGTAGTCGCCTAGTTTTAAGGCATCCCAGGTGCAAGCCTTGTCATTGAGGTCAAACAAATAGCTGTCATCGGTTAAGGTGTATCCCATGATGGCCTGCCCCACCTGTAAACCTATAGTGTCCGGCGAAAGGGCGGTAATCGGACCCTCAACCTGATTTGCCGAGGGGGTGAGATAGGGCTCGGCCCGGGTCAGAAGGGTAGCGGTTTGGGCGCGGGTTACCAATTGCTCAGGCTTGAAGCTGCCATCGGGAAATTTTGAAATCAAATCATACTTTAAAGCCGCATTTATGTAACCTATCGACCAGGAAGGCATCTCGTCCGCATCGATGAAATCAGGTGTGGTGCTGTTCATTGTGAATGCTTCCGACTGTTTGCCGATCAGGCGCACCATCAGCTGGCTTATCCAGGCGCGGCTGGCGAAGTCTGAGGCGATGAAGTCTTTTTGGGAGGGCACCAGGAGTCCCTGTTCCACGGCAAACAACAGCTCTTTCTTGAAAACCCCCTGGTTGGCCCAGGAAGGGACCTCGAAGGGCAGATCCGCATCGGCATTTACTTCAGAAATGGCACTGTCCTGCCCCATACAGCGCACCGCCAAAAGCACTGCTTCCAGCTGTGAGATGGGTTGGTCGGGACGGAAATTGCCGTTGTTATCCCCCGACATTATATCCCGGGCGGACAGATTGACAATGTATTTCAAAGCCCAGTGGTCAGGCGCAACGTCGTTAAATGGAGTGGCCTGCTGGGCTGCAGATAAAACAACCGGAAACATCAGTCCCTGCGCCAGAAAAAACAGCCCGGCAAGCAATGATGCCATTAATCGTCTATTTGTTTTATAAAACAACTTCAAAATTAACCCTCCTCATGAATGATTTTCCTCTTTTTATAGCATTACATTCGCGATGGAGAAGCTCTTTCCTGCTGAATGGCAGGGAAAGGTCGCTGTCGATTTTAAGGGTATGGCGAAATAAAAAGGGACTGTTGGCACGCAACTGCATATAAAAGCAGTCGAAAAAAAGGCTGCCCCTGAGTCCATTTTGGACTTATAGGGCAGCCGCTCTCTTTGATGACTTTATTTAACCGGGATTCTCATTCCATAGAAGGA
>NZ_DIPG01000089.1:8357-10552 GCF_002426325.1 Syntrophomonas sp. UBA5494
ATTCCCCGGAAGGCTTCGGTGATGGCTATCTCCATGGCCAGCAGTCCGAACAAGGTAGTGAATTTGATGATCGGGTTCATAGCCACTGAAGAGGTGTCTTTGAAGGGGTCGCCCACGGTGTCGCCTACCACGGTGGCTTCATGCAATGGAGTGCCTTTCTCCTGCAGGTCAACCTCTACCACCTTTTTGGCGTTGTCCCAGCATCCCCCCGCATTGGCCATGAATACCGCCTGGAACAAGCCGAACACGGCTATGGAAATCAGGTAGGATACGAACAGCGATACCGCCAGATTGCCGTCCTCACCCGCTCTAGGCGCTGCCAGGCAGGCAAAGGCGATGGTGAAGGAGAAGATGGCGATAAAGATGTTGAACATGCCCTGCTGCGCATACTGGGTGCAGATCTTGACCACTTCTTTGGATTTTTCTATGGAGGCCTTTTGGCTGGCTTCCTCATCCAAACGTATGTTCTGCTTGATGTATTCCACCGCCCGGTAGGCCCCGGTGGTGACCGCCTGGGTGGAGGCCCCGGTGAACCAGTAGATGATGCAGCCCCCGGCGATGAAGCCGAAGATGGTGAAGGGGTTTAAGAGGGTTAAGATCTGTTCGGGCTCTACCCCTAATACGTTCTGGATGACCAGTATCAGGGAGAAGATCATGGTGGTGGCCCCGACCACCGCGGTGCCGATTAAGACCGGTTTGGCCGTGGCTTTGAAGGTGTTGCCGGCCCCGTCATTGGCTTCCAGATAGTGTTTGGCTTTCTCGAAATCAGGTTTGAAGCCGAATTGGCCCTCGATCTCTTTATCCACGTCTTTAATCTCTTCGATCAGGGACAGTTCGTAGATGGACTGGGCGTTGTCGGTTACCGGGCCATAGCTGTCTACGGCGATGGTCACCGGCCCCATCCCCAGCATGCCGAAGGCCACCAGGCCGAAGGCGAAGATGGAGGGATAGATCATGATATCGTTCAAGCCGTATCCGCTGGCATAGTAGGCTCCGAACATTAAGGCGAAGAATACCATGCCGATCCAGAAGGCGCTGAAGTTGCCCGCTACCAGACCGGAGAGGATGTTTAAGGACGGACCGCCCTCCCGGGAGGCTTTGACTACCTCGGCCACGTGGTTGGAGTTGGGGCTGGTGAATATCTTGGTGAATTCAGGGATTAACGCCGCTCCCAAAGTGCCTATGCTGATGATGGCGGACAAGACCAGCCACAGCTGCTCCAGCTCTTGGGGAACGCCGGAGCCCGGCCCTAACAGGAAGTAGCTGGCCGCGAAGGTGGCTATGATGGACAGTATGGAGGTGATCCATACCAGGCTGGTCAAAGGCTGCTCGAAGTCGAAGTCGTCTTTGGCGCCGAAGCGGCTCTGGCTGTAAGCCCGGTTGATGTAGAAGGCGGTGATGGAGGTGATGATCATCAATACGCGCAAGATGAAGATCCAGGCGATCAGGGTGGCAGACAAGGCCGGCTGTACCGCCAGGACGATGAAGGTCACCAGGGCCACCCCGGTCACTCCATAGGTCTCGAAGCCGTCCGCGGTGGGGCCTACGCTGTCGCCGGCATTGTCCCCGGTGCAGTCGGCGATGACGCCGGGATTTCTGGGGTCGTCTTCTTTGATGCCGAAGACGATTTTCATCAGGTCTGAACCGATGTCGGCTATTTTGGTGAATATGCCCCCGGCGATACGCAGGGCGCTGGCTCCTAAGGACTCACCGATGGCGAAGCCGATCAGGCTGGCTCCGGCCAGTTCTTTGGGAACCCACAACAGGATGATGAGCATCATGATCAATTCTACGCACACTAACAGTACCCCGATGCTCATGCCGGCGTCTAAAGCTATGTTCAAGAGCTTGAGCGGTTTGGTCTCCAGTGAGGAGAAGGCGGTCCTGCTGTTGGCCAGGGTGTTCATGCGGATGCCGTACCAGGCCACGCTGTAGGAGCCTAATATGCCTATGACCGTCCAGCCCAGGATGAGTAGCACCGAACCGAGGTGCATCTGACCCAGATAGCCGAAGTAGAAGGCGATGCAGAAGGCGATGAACAGGAACAGTATGAACAATAGTTTGCCCTGCTGCACCAGGTAGGTCTTGCAGGTCTCATAAATGATGTTGGCCACATCGAGCATGGCTTGATGGGCTTTGAGCTCTTTGACTTTGGCGAACTGGTAGTAGCCGAAGACCATCCCCAGCACGCAGAT
>NZ_DIPG01000063.1:0-3550 GCF_002426325.1 Syntrophomonas sp. UBA5494
TTCGCCGGGTTTTAAGTTTTTAGCCATGATGTCACCTACTTTCTAAGAGCTCTTTCGTGCTCCACAATTGACTGTCGTCGTTATAGGGGACTCCGATATAGTCAAGCACATACCCGACTCCCAACCCCTCTTTGCTCGGTCCCCATTTGCCGTCAGTGAACTGTCCGCCGCCTATGCAATATCTCCACTGCTTCGGGTGCGTTACCTGCATTCTCTGGAATCGGTTAGGCTCTTGCTCCATATGAACCCCGAACATACAGAACATGCACCCGGTACGACTGACGCCTGTTGTGGTTGCCCCCCCCCCACCGATTACAGATTTTCCCGTAACAAGAGGCATAAGACAGATTGTTTACCCGTAGATATCGCAATACGTCTTGCTCAGTCCAGAAGCCCAGGGGGCGCGATTGAGGCCTTGCCGCTTCATAAGCATTGCACCCATACTGGATATAATTTTGCGCCCTTTTTTCTCCCTCGTCAGCCATTACCCCAATGAATGGTTTGTTTTTTGTGTCATCCTCATATTTGTAAAATGGCCGCTTTTTCATAACATCGCAACAACTAGCAGATATTTTAAAGGGCGCACCAACAAGATAATGCCACTTTACGCTTAATGACCCAGAATTGCCCCGCTCGTCGCCATATAATAAATAATTCCTATACCTCTTAGATAGTTTTTGTTCTCGCAATTGCTGTAAATTATGTGCCTGCCGTTTACTAATCACTGGATAACCGTACTTTTTAATCACCTGCCTAAACGTCATTTTAGGCGTTAGCTTAACTACATTATTTTGACTTAAGGCGAACTTCCGTACCTCGGGATACTCAAGCCCTGTATCACAGAACACTGCTGGAAGTTCAGGGTATAACTGCCGGACAATATGCAACAATACTGTAGAGTCTTTGCCGCCAGAGAAGGAAACGTAGACTTTGCCATCCCAGTGTTCGTACCATTCCTGGATGCGGCCCTTAGTGAGGATTAATTTATGCTCTAAATCCAACGACTGTAGGTCTCTTAGCTTATTGGCATCCATGTTCTCCATCCATGTCCTCCTATACTCTCTACAGATACACCGGCCCGGTAATAACCCCGAACCCGATCAGCGCCTGCGAAACAATCATGGCGGTACCGAAAATAAAGCCTAGGATTATCATTACGCTCGTTAGCGGGTCGGATTTAGCCTGCTTCTTGAGCACCTGCATAAACTTCTGCTTTTCGCGCCGGGGCTTATCCGCAGGCTTTATCGGCTCTACCCGGTACTTCCAGTAGTTCTGCGTGATTCGGTTAGTCTGCACAACAATCCTCCTCCCACTCCCACTCTCCCTCTATCTCGTCCGCATTTTCCGCATATTCTTCCGGGGTGATAGGGGTGATGTACTCCGGTTTAGTGCCCAACATATCGGCTAACTCAGGTATGCCATCTATCTGAGCTTGTTTTTCCATATCGGCATCCCTGGTTTCCGTGTTGCACTTCCCTAGTTTGATCTGCAGGTAAACCTCGCAAGGATTACCGTTTTTATCTGCGCCGAATTCAGCCTCCTTTTCGATTCGGTAATGGAAAAGTAGATCATATATCATCGTCCGGGCCTCCTCCCAGCAGTTCCGGATTGTCGTGGATGTTACCGATCTTAATTAATTCATGGTCACCACTCAATCCCCCGGGGCCCCATAAAGTTTCAATATAAACTCCGTAAAGTGGAAAGGTTTCATCTTCGCATAAGTCAAGATGCCTTAAACCGTTGTCTATATATTCACCTATTTTCACTATTGGTTTTCCGTAAATTTTCTCGTAGTCCTGACCACCCTGTAAAATATCCCCATCATAGAGTTCCTGCCCGTTCTTATCCTTGAGGCCGGTGAACTGGCCGACGGTGGCGGGAATAACCTCCACTAATTCCGTTTCAAAAGCTGGAATCATGCGGTCGGAGTCACTTGGAACTTGCTTTATAACCTGTATACCGGGTTTGCTATTACCGTCTAAATAATTTATAAACTCTGCATAACATCCTTCAACCCATTCCCTGTTATCAATCCGCTTGCCTCGGAATTTATAATCTCTCATGCCCCTCTCCTTTCTCCCATACACGGTAAGCCCGTATGATCGCCTGTATGCCATCAGGCAGCACATCAAATCTAGGCTCCCAAGCATTTGCCATCTGGCCCACCAGTGCAAGTACTTCCTCGGCCCCGGTGTTTGCCTTTGCTGCTGCCAGCTCTTCCCCCATAGCATCTACCAACCGGGATAGGCGGGTGTTCTCCTGCTCCGTTGTGAGAATGTATTCCGATACCGTGTTAAGGGCCTTCATCACTTCACTTGTCACGGGNNTTCAATCCACGCACCCGCAGGGGGTGCGACTCGCGGAGGCCGGTAAACTGGCCCACGGTTTCAGGAATAACATCATGCCTGATACCACCAACATCACAAATAGCTCGACTGCCTTCACCGCGCCACCATGTAATTAAATCACCATACACCCATTTACCTGTATCTGACCGCTTACCGCGGAACCTATAATCTCTGTCCATCATGCTCTCCTTTCTCCGGAAACAACTTCCGGTACGTCCGATATATCTCTGCATATTTCTCGGAAAGAATATCCTCATTTGGCGTTAGGCGCTCAATATACGGAGTTATTAACTCAATTAAATAGTCTTTCAGCGGCTCCATGTCCCGTATTACCGGGATTAATTCACCTTCAACCCGGTTAATGCTTCTCTCCTCTGAAAACCCATCCGGGTACCGGGCCCTGAGCTTCTCAATGTTAGCCACCGCGATATCCTCTAGCCTTATCCCCGCTGTGGTGGCCGTGGTTGCCACATACCAGAGAAGGTCACCCAACTCTATCTTGAGCTTATCCTGGTCAAGTGGATGGCCATGGAATAGATGCTTTTTGAGGCAGTCTATAACCTCCCCAGTCTCCCCGGCCAGGCCAAAAGCGAAGTTAATAAATCTCTTTTCACTGGTATCATTGGCTTGATGTGCTGTTCTTTCGGCTAACTGTTGGTAGTCGTTGAATTGCATATGAATCCTTTGCCTCCTTCGTTAAAATAACGACATTTGAGTCTGCTCTTTGCTTGTACCCTTTTTCTCCTTTTTGGCCGATGTCCTTTTAAGTTTGGCGTTCCCGCGATCGCTTTTTATGCCTGCAGCACATCCAGCCTGCATAAGCATCCCTTTCTTGATGTTCTCCCATTTACCGTATCCGCCCTCGGAAACCATCATTGCGAATTTATCCAAGACAAGGACGCCGTCAGGGTCGAAAAAATTAACAATCGCAGGTACTTCTTCCATGACAAATGCTTTGGGCTGTAACTCAACAATCATGCGGCCATATTCATAGACAAGGTTATTCCTGGGATCGGCGATATTTTGCTTTCCGGCTGCGCTGAAGCCCTGGCAGGGGGGCCCACCGAACACGCAGTCAAGATCGCCTTTCTTTATTCCAAGAGCATCCAGTATGTCTTTTCCTTTTAGTTTTCGGATGTCTCCGAACCAGAAATTACGTACTGGGGCCTGTTCCGGATGATGTTTTATATATCCGCTTCCGC
>NZ_DIPG01000063.1:3709-4183 GCF_002426325.1 Syntrophomonas sp. UBA5494
GGGGTATTGTGTTCCGGATACCGGTCGAGCGGTTGCCGAATGGGCTGCTTTTTATTTTTCTTCCCGAAGATATATCTCTCGCATGCATCATTGAGCCGTTCTTTATCCTTCATGCCTTCGATGTAATGTATTTGTACCGGATAGCTGCATAAATTAACCATGTATGTAAGCGTCGCTGCCGGATCAAATTCATTAGCACCCACAACCTCAAATCCCGCTTTAATGAATCCCAGATCCATGCCCCCGACTCCTGCAAAGAAACTGAAAGCAGTCGGCCGTTCTCTCTTTGCAGTGGCATGCTCTGGCACAATAAGTCCATATTTTGTCTGCCGCCAATATTCCATGCCCTCACCTCTTCCTAAACTTGTTGGCTGCCGGGCATGTAGCAAAATGGCTTACCCGCCCCGTCACAGTTCTGTCCGGCAAAAACAAACTATCGCGGTTTACCGGGCTGCCCCACTCCAAGCCGCCATC
>NZ_DIPG01000063.1:4374-4691 GCF_002426325.1 Syntrophomonas sp. UBA5494
CCCAGATAATCGGGGCCCCGCAGGCCTTGCATTTATCGTATTGTGACATCTATCCCGCCTCCTTCACATAATTCTGGCGGCTTGGGCAGCGGCATCCAATGTGTAACAACGCCTTCTACCTTTACCCAATCCGGGCTATCAAAAGCATCAAACCACCAATAGTAAAAGTTGCCCTTAACCAGCCTAGCGATCACAATTTCTTCTGATGCGGGGTAAACAAGGCAATCTACGTTTTCTTCCGGTAACCTCTCCACGGTTGGTATCCAGCCAGCAGCGCGGCGGTTCCAAGCGGCAATGGCTTCTTCTGGCGTATCGTA
>NZ_DIPG01000079.1:0-1504 GCF_002426325.1 Syntrophomonas sp. UBA5494
AATGCCCAGGAATATGAAAAAGCCGCCCGCTTAAGGGATGAAGAACAAACCCTGAAGGACGAGATAGAAAACCGGCGCAAAGATTGGATGAATAAACGCACCCTGCAGGCCAGCTCCATCACCGATGTCGATGTAGCTGCCATCGTAGCGGACTGGACCGGGGTACCGGTCAGCAAACTGGCCGAAGAAGAAAGTGAACGCCTGGTTAACCTGGAATCGGTCATACACCAGCGGGTGGCGGGACAGGAAAAGGCGGTCGAGGCGGTAGCCCGGGCAGTGAGAAGGGCCAGGGCCGGGCTTAAGAATCCCAAACGGCCGATCGGCTCCTTTATCTTCCTTGGACCTACCGGAGTAGGAAAAACCGAACTGGCCCGGGCTCTGGCCGAAGCTATGTTCGGCAGTGAAGATGCTATTGTACGGTTGGATATGTCGGAATACATGGAGAAACATGCTGTATCCCGCATGATCGGGTCCCCTCCGGGTTATGTGGGCTTTGATGAAGGCGGGCAGCTGACCGAGAAAGTGCGCAGAAAACCTTACAGTGTTATTTTATTGGATGAAGTTGAGAAAGCTCATCCCGACGTCTTTAATATTTTATTACAGGTGCTGGAAGACGGCAGACTGACGGATGGACAGGGCCGCACGGTGGATTTCCGGAACACGGTGGTGATTATGACCTCCAATGTAGGGGCTGAGACCCTGCAAAGAAATAAGACCGTAGGTTTTAATCGTATAATAGATGAAGCCGAAGATTACAACCGCATGAAAGAACGGGTCATGGAACAGATGAAGCATACTTTCAGACCCGAGTTCCTGAACCGGGTGGATGAGATGATTGTATTCCAGAGTTTAAATGACCAGCAGCTGAAGGAAATCGTAGACCTGCTTCTAAAAGATCTGGCCCGGCGCATGGAAGAAAACGGCTTTAAACTGGAGTTGACCGATGAAGCCAGAGCGGTGATATTAAAAGAGGGCTATGAACCGGCTTATGGAGCCCGGCCTCTGAAACGGGCCATTCAAAAACTGGTGGAAGACGCTATTTCAGAGGAGATACTGAAAAAAACGGTGGAGCCGGGAGACCACATTTTAGTTGACGCCCGGGATAAGACTATTGTGGTAGGCAAGAAATAAAGTATATAAATAGCGGGGGGAAGCCCGGTTAAAGGGTGATCCCCCTTTGCTGATACATTAATTGTAAAAAAATATTTATAATGTAAACAAAAGGTCGGTTTCCCGTATTATAATTAAGGTTGAGGAGTTATTTATGGGCAAGACTATAACCAAATTTGTTTGTCCCGCCTGCGGATACGAGACAAATAAATGGATGGGCAAGTGTCCGGGCTGCGGGGAGTGGAACACGCTGCAGGAAGAGACCGTCAATAGACAGACCGCAACTGCTTCCCATCCGAGAGCACAGGCGGTTGCTTTAAGCGGTATTTCGGATAGTGACATATTCCGGGTGTCCACCGGTATAACGGAATTGGACCGGGTGCTGGGAGGCGGC
>NZ_DIPG01000079.1:1629-12647 GCF_002426325.1 Syntrophomonas sp. UBA5494
GGGGGGCGACCCCGGTATAGGTAAATCCACTTTATTGCTGCAAGTAGCTGATCACATTGCCCGGACCGGCCAGAAAGTATTGTATCTCTCCGGGGAGGAGTCCTTCAAACAAATACGTTTGCGAGCCACCCGGCTCAAAGTGAACAGTGATGATATTTATCTCTTGAACGAACAGAATATCGAGTTGCTCGAAAATTACCTGCAAGAATTTGATCCCGGCTTTATAATTATAGATTCAATTCAAACCGTTTACCTCGAATCCCTTTCTTCTATACCAGGAAGTGTGGCACAATTAAGAGAGTGCACCGCCCGTCTGATGAATATAGCTAAAAAGACGGACAAGGCTTTTTTCCTGGTGGGCCACGTAACCAAGGACGGTGCTCTGGCCGGTCCTAAAGTACTGGAGCATATGGTAGATGTTGTAGTATATTTTGAAGGGGACAAGAATTTTTCTTTTAGAATACTGCGGGGCGTTAAAAATAGGTTTGGCTCCACCGATGAATTAGGACTCCTGGAGATGAGCGGACAGGGTTTAATAGAAGTTACCGATCCCACCTGCCTGTTTTTGAGTCATGGGGTGAAGGGCAGCGGTATTGCAGTATCGACCAGCTTTTCAGGTTCCCGGCCCTTGCTGATCGAGATTCAGGCTCTGGCAGCATCTTCCGGACCGGGCTATGCCCGGCGCATGGCCTCGGGCATTGACCAGAACCGCCTTTCTCTTATTATCGCCGTGCTGGAAAAAATCAGAGGCTACAACCTTAGTCAATACGATGTATTTCTTAAGGTGACCGGCGGAGTTTTTATCAAAGACCCTTCGGTTGATCTGGCTATTGCAGTAGCTATCCTATCCAGTTATCGGGAACGGCCCTTGCCCCAGGATGTGGTTTTTATCGGCGAATTAAGTTTATCCGGACAGGTGCGTCCGGTGCCGTTTATGGATGCCAGGCTAAAAGAGGTTCAGAAGATGGGCTTCAAACATGCGGTAGTACCGCCGGGTACCCGCAAAAGTACCGGAATCGGGCCAGAACTAGGGCTGATTGAGATAAGCAGTTTAGATGAGTGCATAGATCTTATTTTGGGGGGATAAGGTTGGTCGACGAAATTTACAAACCAGATTTTCGCAAGTTTTTACAGATGCTCGCTCCAGGTACACTATTTCGCCTGGGCATAGAAAACGTCCTTCATGCCAACACCGGAGGTCTCATTGTAGTAGGAGACTCACCGGAACTGATGAAACTGGTAAGCGGCGGGTTTTTTATCAATTGTGAATTTACTCCGGCCCGCCTGTATGAACTGGCCAAGATGGATGGAGCCATCATAACCAGCAGCGATGCTTCGCGTATTCTTATAGCCAATGCCCAGTTGGACCCCGACCCTAACCTGCCGTCACTGGAAACAGGTATCCGCCACCGCACGGCGGAACGGGTAGCACGCCAAACCGGGGAACTGGTGGTGGCAATTTCACAGCGGCGCCGGGTGGTTACCCTTTATCAGGGTATGGTAACATTTCGCCTGCGCGATCTGGCCTCCATCCTGGTCAAAGCCGGGCAGGCTCTGCAGACCCTGGAAAAATACCGTTCGGTTCTTACCCGGGAATTGCAGCGTTTGGGCGGACTGGAGTTTGAAGATATGGTTACCGTTTCGGAAGTTTGCGAAGTTTTGCGACGCTGCATAAAAGTGCTGAATATCGGTGACGAGATCGAAAACTATATAGCCGAGTTAGGAACCGAAGGGCGGCTGGTTAAAATGCAGCTGGACGAGATGATTGCCAATGTAAAGGAAGAAGCCTTGTTTATTATCCAGGACTATGCCAACATACCTGAAAAAGCCCCTCTGGACCTGCTTAACAGTATGCTGCGGGCGTTTGAAGAAGATATCTCCGATTCGGTATTTATTGCCCGTATACTGGGCATGGGTACGGCCAGCAGCCATTTGGACCAGCAGGTATCCCCGCGTGGCTACCGCATGCTGCAAAAACTACCCCGCATACCTCTGCCGGTAATAGATAATCTGGTGGAAAGGTTCAGCCTTTTAGGCCATATCCTGCGCGCCACTATCGAAGAACTGGATGAAGTGGAGGGTATAGGCGAAGTAAGGGCCCGTTCCATTAAGAACGGATTGAAACGCATGCAGGAACAGATTTATTTGGAATATACGGTGTAAAAGTCAACACGGAGTACAGCATAATATAGGGAAAAAGCCACCGGCCCTGCGGCCCGCTCCTGACGTCGGGGCCTACGATAAAGAGTAAAACCGTAGGCCGGCCTTCACCTTGCAGGCACAACTGATGTTCGCATTCGCTCACTATTAAGGATGTAGGCCGGTGCAGAGAATAACACGTAAACTCCCAGCTGCCAGCAATTACCCCAACATGCTTGCTATTCTAAACTTTTCACTGCTTCCACCATGTTGATGCGGTCAAGTGTACGATTTGTTATCCAATTGACGATTACGGCAAAGCCGAACGTAATCGCCGCTGAAAGCAGATAGCTGACCGGCTCTATATGCACTGCGAAATGGATGCCTGGCATGTTGAGCGCGGTAGTGAGAAAACCACCTATGACCCGGCCTACCGGCAAACCGATGAGGATACCCATTACGGTCAGAATCAGCGTTTCTTTATTTACACATTGGTAAACCTCCTTATCATAGAATCCCAGCACCTTGATGGTGGCCAGCTCCCGGACCCGTTCCGAGATATTTGTGTTCGACAAGGTAAACAGCACCACCAAGGCAAGGCCTCCCGCCATAACAATGAGCAGCAGAACCACCGCATTGATCAGATCAAAGCCGAAATTCTCCCGCAGCGTGGCTATGCTGACGGCGGAAAGCACGGAATCATTATCCAGCAGTGTTTCGGCATATGCGGGCTGATCGGTGCAGGCATCGGACAGGTGTACGAGCACGCCGTTGGGAATATACTCGCCCAATAACGATTCATATAGCTTTTGCGTCATATATACGTTATTACCCAGATAGTTCCGTACAATGCCGGATACAGTGGCCTTGTCCTGTTCAAGCTCCAAATTTTGCACAGAAACGGTGCCGCCGGTTTTGAGCCCCAGGATGCGGGCCGCATTTTGGGTGATAAAAACACCATCATCATCCAAATGGGCTGGTGTGCCGTCCAGATTCTCCAGACGGATATAATCCTCCAGGGAGCTTCCGTTGGGGATTACCATTAATTGCACCGAAGTCGATTCCCCATCGGGGTTGAGCAGTTTCACGCTCTCAATCCGCAAATTCAGATAATCGTTGATGTTGCCATCGTCCGCCAACTGCCGGATCATATCGTCGTTATCTTTCGCATCAAAAACAGCCATCAGGTCATATTGATAGATATGGTCATACTGATTCGGCGCCAGCTTCAGAACCGAATCTTTGATGGCAAAACCGCAGATTATCAGGGCGGTGCAGCCCATGATGCCGCCAATCGTCATAAACAAGCGTTTCTTATAGCGGAACAGATTGCGGACGGTAACCTTGTTCAGGAATTTCAAATGATTCCAGATAACCGGGATACGCTCCAGCCATACACGGGCTCCCGAGCAGGGCGCTTTGGGACGTAAGAGAGTTGCCGGCATTTGCGTCAGTTCGTTGCGACAGGCAAGTGCGGTTGCCCCCACTATCGCAACCATAAACAACACGACGCCACCCACGCCATAAAGGGTATCAAAACGCAGGTGAAACTGCGGGAGGCTATAAAGTGTCTTTAGAATAGCCGATATAAAGCGAGGCATGAAAACGAAGCCGAATATATCGCCCACAACACCGCCGAGCAGGCAGGCTATAAAAGCAAATAGAAGGTATTTCCGATAGATATCGGCATTCCCAAAGCCCAACGCCTTATAGGTACCAATCAGGCCGCGCTCTTCTTCCACCATTCGGGTCATCGTGGTCAGGCTCATGAGTACGGCAACCAATAGAAAAATAACGGGAAAAAGTTTACCAACTCCTTCGATGGAGGACAAATCGTTGTTAAGGCTGGAATAGCTGTCCAGCGAGGTGCGGTCTTGAACATACCACTGCGTCATATCGATATCGTCCAGCCCGGCATAAGCATCGGCAATTTTGTGCCGGGCTGCTTCCTTTTTCTCAGCGTATTCCTGTTCTTGTTCACTTAACTCCGCTTCGCCGTCCGCCAATCCTTGTTTGCCGGCGGCGATCTCGTCCCAGGCGTCGTCTATTTTTACCCGGGCAGCAAGCTCTTCCGCCTTCAGCTTTGCTTCGCCGTTGGCTACCTCAACTTTTCCGTGTTCCAGCTCGGCTCGTCCCTCGCGCAAATTCGTCCTAGCGTTTTCCCACTCGGCCCACCCCCTGGCCAGTTCCGCTTTTCCAGCTTCCCACTCCGCCTTTTTGGATTCAATGGCCTGACGCGCGGCTGCTATCTGTGCCTCTCCTTCGGCCAATTCTGCTTTCGCTTGGGCCAGCTGGTTCAAAGCAGCTTTCTTTTGCTGGGCAAAGTTTCTTTTCTGAGCATTCAACGCCTGTTGGCCACCGTTCACCTTGCCCATTCCCAGGGCCGCTTGAATGACAGCAGATTCTGGCCAGGCCGCCAATTGTGCTGCTGGCGCATTTATTTGCTCGATGGCGGCGGCCAGGGCGGCGCTTTCGGCGGCGGTACCTGCTGCAATAGTACTGTCATCAGCGCCGGTTGCCGCTAGAGCGGCAGCGGCTTTTACCAGCGCGTTCCATTCACTTTTGGGCCAGGCGTTGCCAAAGGCGCTTTTGAACTGTGCAATCTTCGGCTCCAGCTGCGCGCGGGCCGCGTCCAGCCGGCTCTGCGCTGCATTGAGCTGTTGCTCGGCAGCCGCAAGCTGTACCTCGGCTTTTTTCCGCTCTTCCGCCCACTGCTGTTTACCTTCTTCCAGCTTTTGAGCGTTCTCATTCAACTCGGATTTAGCTTGCGCAAGCTGTTTTTCACCATTCGCCAGCTTCTTTTCGCTTTCCAACAGTTTGGCTTTGCCCTGCTTAAGCTGCTCTTCACCCTCGGCCAGTCGCTCCTCGGCTTCCACCAGCTCCCGTTTCGCATTCTCCAGTTTCATGCGGGCTTCCGCCATTTTTTTCTCCGCATCTTTTTGCTCACCAACAAGAGCGGCCTCGCCATCGGCCAGCTCCTGTCTGGCTTCGGCTATATCCCGCCATGCATCGGTAAACTTCTGGTTTGCCGATGCAAATTTCTCATTCATGGTGTTCTCGGCTTCGGCAATTTTCGTTCGCGCCTTGCTCGAAATAGCGTCATAGCGTGCCCGCTCCCGCTGTGTTTTTATGCGGTTTTCAATATTGCTGATAACGGATTGTAGCTTGTTCTCATATTCATCGGAATAAGAGTTCATCTCTTTCGTTCCAGCCAATGTAATATAGACCACGGTAAAAATATCGCTGTTGGCGTCCGCCTCAGTGATAAAAAACGTATAATCGGCGGTGATGGTGGAACGGAAAGCATTTCCGGTGCCACTACCCTGAATGTCCATGGAATCCAATACTACACCTGTGATAGTATAGGTGGTATTAGCGAAGGTCGGAGTTTCTGTTTCTTCCTCCAACTCCATATCCATATCCAAATCGGCATCCGTATCAGAATCGCCGTCCTCGTCCGGGTCGGCTTTAGCCTCCGTATCTGCCAGCGTTTCTTTGGTGCTTTCCTCGCCGCTGTCCACAATATCTTCCGCTATGGTCACTGTGTCGCCTATTGATTTACCGCTGTTATCCAGATATTTTTGGGTAACGGCCATTTCACCTTGTCTTGTTGGCATCGCACCGGCCTGTAATTGCGGCAGGTTGAGGCCACCGCGACTCAGCACGGTCATCTCCGCGCTCTTGCGCGCGCCGTTTACATCCGTGTGAACGGTTTCACTGTATCCTCCTTCAACCGCTTCCACACCGTCCACCCGTGCCAGAGCATCTACATCTTCCTGCGTAAGCCCCAGCGTGGACAAAATTCGAATATCGAACAGGTTCTGTTGGTCAAAAAATTGATCCGCCGAGTAATACATATCCTGACAGGCCGCGTACAGGCCTGTCATCATTCCGACGCCCAGCGCCGTTATAATGAGAATGGACAAAAACCGTTTCCAGCCTATTTTTACGGAACGCCGGATATCCTTATGCAATGCTTTGCTCATACCATCACCATTCAATCTGCGCAATAGGTGTAGGCTGTTCATTTTTCGCCGTCTTTACGACCTGGCCGCTTTTAAAGTGGATGACCCGGTCGGCCATCGGCGCAATCGCCGAGTTGTGGGTGATGATGAGTACCGTGATATTATCTCTGCGGCAAGTGTCCTGCAAAAGCTGTAAAATCTGCTTGCCGGTATGGTAATCCAGCGCGCCGGTAGGTTCGTCACACAAAAGCAATTTGGGGTTCTTCGCAATGGCGCGGGCAATGGATACGCGCTGTTGTTCCCCACCGGAAAGCTGCGCGGGAAAATTGGTTTTGCGCGCAGCCAGCCCTACTTTGTCCAGCGTTTCGGATGCGCTTAGAGAGTTTGGGCAAATCTGCGCGGCCAGCTCCACGTTTTCCAGCGCTGTTAAATTCGGCACCAAGTTATAGAACTGGAACACAAAACCAATGTCCGTACGGCGATAGCCTATCAACTGCCTGTGATTGTATTGGGAGATGTATTCGCCGTCTACAATTACATCGCCGGAGGTAACGGTATCCATACCGCCCAATATATTCAGTGCCGTGGTCTTACCGGCACCGGAGGCACCTAAAATGACGGCCAATTCGCCTTTCTGCACCGAGAAACTTGCGTCATCCAGCGCACGAATTGCTATCCCATCAGAGGCGTATTCCTTTATAATGTGATTGAATTCGATATAGGCCACTATATCCTCTCCTTATACTCCTACTAGCAGGAGACAACATGATCTGTCTAAAAAACTACAGAAAATACAGGCCTTGACTTTTGCCTGCCTGCAGATTATTGTATATACACAGTGTTGGCTTAGCAACCGTCAGATGTTTATAAAACGATGTATTCACAACAACACACCATGTAAATGTCGATTTTAAAACAGGAAAATTATTCTGGAAGGGGGCCAATCTTGGTGAAAGAATTGAAAATGGACAGAAAAACACGATATACCAGGATGGTGTTGCAGGACAGCCTGATTGAGCTGATGAAGGAAAAGCCGATCTCCAAGATAACGATTAAAGAGTTGTGCGAAAAGGCGGATATCAACCGGACCACCTTTTATGCACATTATACCGACCAATATGACCTGCTGCGTAAAATCGAGGATGAAGTACTCTTATGGGTGAAAGAGGCCATTATCACCCTTATTGGCAAAACAGATAAATCCGGAACAATTGAGGTTCTGGAGGGAATTTGTCAGTACTTTGTTGAAAACAGCCGGCATCTCCAGGTGCTGATGAGCGAGCAGGGCGATATTGATTTTCAAAAGGAGCTATTTACGTTGATATATGAGCAATGCGGTATGTCCTCTTCATCCGCAGCCAATACAGGATTGGGCCTCAATGAAGATGGGTTTATATTCGTTGTGAACGGAAGCGTTGGTCTTATTCAGCACTGGTTAAAAAACGGGTTCACCAAGTCGGCCAAAGAAATGGCTGAAACCATATATGATATGACTATCCCGATCAGGTAACTTGCCACCCTCAATCTGGAATAGTTAAAAAAGCCTCAGCATTACGGACAGGTGTATAAGTTAAGAAACCGCTTATAAGCTCCGGAGCTTATAAGCGGTTTCTTTTTCGATGAAGAACTATTTCAAAATTTAACGCAGATTAAATACACCCAGTGTAGAAGCCTTGTTGTATTCATTAATAAATACATCGTACATATTTATATCCAAGGTATTGCATAGAGCAGCGGTGTAGAAAAGTAACTTACCCAATTCATTCATAATGACTTCTTCACAGTTGGTACATATTTTGCCGCGTAAATGATTGTCCAGATGGTCTTTTAATTCCTCAAAAGATTGAACCTGTTCAGGAATTTGCAGCTTTTCAGCTTCTATTGATATGCAACCGCATTCCGTGACTGATTTAACAATAGCCCGGTTAACGCGACAGGTGGATTCGGATAGTTTACTGAGTACATCCAGGATGCTATGATGACGGATTAGAAGATCTCCTACCACATACTGAAACTCATCACAAATCAAATCTTTCATGAAGAGGGTCCCGCCTCCCTTTTTTATCCTGCTAATATAAATATTATAAGTCTCGTTTGTGGCACTTGTCAATTTGCCAGTAGATGGAAACACAAGTCTTAGCGGTATTTGTGAATATAATTACAAGGTGAGATGAAAACGCGGTGTATAATAATTTACCTTTTTTAGAAAAATAAGTAATGGAGGTGAATTAATAATGCGTAATAAACTCGTCGCATCATTACCCTTTTTGTTAATAGCAACTGTTTTGGGCCTGTGGACCGTACATATGGTTCGTAATTTGGTTGCACTGGAGCTGGAATGGCAGGTTGGTCTGGGCTTAATGGTATTTCTGATGTTCTATGCCGTTGTTGCTCAAGTATTTAAACTGCTTAAACGAGGAGCAAATGCCTTTAACCAGCACCTGGAGGAAACTTCCATCGAAAAACTAATAGGTGGCTTCGGCGGTCTGATGGCAGGTGCCTTACTAGGGCTGGTCAGTTGTTATCCTCTTTCCATGCTCAGAGGATTTGGTTCCTATCTGACCATAGCCGTTTTTATCATGAGCGGCATCATCGGTTGGAAAATTGGCCGGCGGACTACTGATATGGCTGGTCCCCTTCCGATCACCCGGGCAAAAAATACCGACAGTCTGGTGGCAGCATCCGGTTACAAGGTAGTGGATACCAGTGCCATAATTGACGGCCGGATTTATGATGTCTGCCTGAGTCATTTTCTGGAAGGCTCACTGATAGTTCCAACCTTCGTAATTGAAGAACTGCAGCACATCGCCGATTCCTCAGACAATATCCGCCGCAATAAAGGACGGCGTGGGCTTGAATTGCTTTCCAAAATGCAAAAACATCCTGCTATAAAAATTGATATAATTGAAGGAAATGAACTGGATGACAAAGAAGTTGATACCAAATTAATACGTCTTTGTAAACAGATTAATGCCAGTATCATTACCAACGATTACAATCTTAATAAAGTAGCTGAACTACAGGGAATCACGGTATTAAACATAAATGAGCTCACCAATGCGGTCAAAGTTATCGTCTATCCCGGTGAAACCATGCACATTACCATAATCAAGGAAGGCAAAGAGCCGGGGCAGGGGATTGGCTATCTGGAGGATGGAACCATGGTGGTGGTCGAAGATGCCAGCAGCGAAATCAACAATGACATCGAGGTCACTGTGACCAGCGTCTTCCAAACTGCAGCGGGGCGTATGATATTTACGCGCAAGATCAAAGAGGATTCAGGTATTGGCATTGGTCAAGGTTTCCATGACGTCCAAGAGGTGAATTTATATGGTTAACAACCTTAGGGTTGTTATCGCAGCAGCTGGCAGTGCTACCCGAATGGGCAGCAAAATCAACAAACAGTATATGCTTCTAAAAGGTAAACCCGTGTTAACTTATGCCCTGGATGCCTTTGAAGATTTTGAGATGGTAGATGAAATCGTAGTAGTAGCCAATCCGGCAGAAATCGATTACTGTGAACAGGAAATTGTTAAGAAATATGGATATCGCAAAGTTTCAGGAGTCATTGCCGGAGGGCGGCAGAGGCAGGATTCAGTGTGGGCCGGACTCCAGTATTTAGGAGAGGATACCGATCTGGTGGCTGTGCATGACGGTGCACGGCCACTATTTTCCTATAAGATATTAAGAGAACTTATCACCGCAGCACGGGAATGGGGAGCGGCCGTCCCGGGCATAAATGCCAAAGATACTTTAAAATCAGTAGACCGCGATGGCTTTATACGCCAGACCCTGGACCGGTCCACCGTAATGGCCATCCAAACCCCCCAGATTTTCAAATACCCGGAACTCGTCTCCGCCTACCGGCTGGCTCAGGAAGAAGATTTTAGAGCTACCGATGATGCAGGAATTTTCGAGACCTATATCGGACGGGTCAAGGTGGTGGCCGGGGAAGATAGCAATCTAAAAATAACCACCCCCGCCGATTTAAAAATAGCCGAGGCTTTATTAAGAGATAATTAAAATTCAACACAGAAGGACACTGATTTATTTATGATTAACACTGATTCTTAATTTAAATATTTCTTTTCCTTGAATCGTATAGCCATATGAGATTTTTGCATAATACACTTTTTCTTTAATTGTCATCCTGCAAAGCCGAAGGATCTTGAAGATTCCCTCTATGGGACTACTTATGCTCCCTGCGGTCGCTATTAAGGAAGCTTGCTAACGCTCAGAATGGCAGGTTGGATTTTTCCTTATGCAAAACTCTCACGTATGTGTAAAAAGTAGACCATAAACATAAAAAGATCTGTGTTGAATCGTAACCCCCAAATGAGGTGATCGAATGAGGATTGGAACCGGATATGACGTACACCGGCTGGAAACAGGCAGAAGCCTTATTCTGGGCGGAGTAAATATACCATTTGCTATGGGGCTTAAAGGTCACTCTGATGCTGATGTGCTGGTACATGCCATCTGTGATGCTCTTTTAGGAGCTGCGGCCATGGGAGATATCGGACAGCATTTCCCTGACAGCGACCCGGCCTACAAAGACGCCGACAGCCTTTTACTGTTGGCCGAGGTAGGGAAAAAGCTTAAACAGCGCAACTATAGCATAGTAAATATCGACAGCACTATCGTAGCCCAGCGGCCACGGCTGGCCGGCTATTTAGACGGCATGCGGGCCCATATTGCCCAGGCTCTGGACTTAAACCCGGAACAGGTCAGTGTAAAAGCCACCACCACGGAAGGGCTGGGTTTTGAAGGGAAGCAGGAAGGCATTTCGGCTCAGGCGGTGGCATTGATCGAGTAAAGGCCAGGTATGGGGACGGTTCTTATGCCTGGATTTTAGAGAAAGCTGTAATTACGGAGGCCCGGCGGTGGAGGTATAGCCCGTTTGCTCCATGCTCC
>NZ_DIPG01000079.1:12916-17584 GCF_002426325.1 Syntrophomonas sp. UBA5494
CCCGGGCTATACCTCACCGCCGGGGTGGAGTTTTATAGGGGAGGTTGATGGGGAGCTTAGTGATTAAGATGCGTAAAGCGCTGATTTCTAGTATAATTACCAGGTGTAATGAGGGAGGGAATTCAATGAGCAAGTTAAAAGTGAGATTTGCACCAAGTCCTACCGGCCCGCTGCATATTGGCGGAGCCCGTTCAGCCTTGTTTAACTATCTGGCTGCCGCCCATGACGGCGGAGAAATGGTGCTAAGAATTGAAGATACAGATTTGGAACGCTCCAAGCGGGAATATGAAGATGAGATTATTAAATCTTTACGCTGGCTGGGCCTGGAGTGGTCTGAGGGTATAGATGTGGGCGGAGACAATGGACCTTATCGTCAGACGGAACGTCTGGATATTTATCAGCAGTATATTGATAAGCTGCTGAAAAGCGGCCAGGCTTACTATTGTTTCTGTACCGAAGCAGAACTGGAAGCTGAAAGGCAGGAACTGCTAAGCCGGGGGGAACTGCCCCGCTATCTGGGCAAATGCCGCAGTTTGACCGGAGAGGAATGCGAAACCCGCATAAAGCAAGGGGAGAAACCGGTGGTGCGCTTCCGAGTGCCGGAAAACCGGGTTTATACCGTAAATGACCTAGTCAGGGGCCAGGTTAATTTTGAAAGCAGCAATATAGGCGATTTTATTATTGCCAAATCCGACGGCATACCCACCTACAATTTTGCGGTAGTAATAGACGACAATCTCATGGGTATAACCGATGTTATCCGGGCCGAAGAGCATTTGTCCAATACGCCCCGCCAGTTGATGATTTACGAAGCACTGGGCTTCGACACACCGCGCTTTGCCCATATTTCTCTGATACTGGGGGAAGACCATCAGAAAATGAGCAAGCGGCATGGAGCCACATCACTTATGGCGTATCGGGAAATGGGTTATCTGCCCGAGGCCATGTTTAATTTCCTGGCCTTGATGGGATGGTCGCCGGAAGGTGAAGAGCAGATTTTGAGCCCGGAACAGATCATTCAGGCCTTTACCCTGGACCGGGTATCCAAAAGCCCGGCCGTATTCGATCTTGACAAGCTTAATTGGATAAACCAGCAATATTTAAAACAAAAAACAAGCGGAGAACTGCTGGATCTGTTAAAATCATTTATTGAGCAAGGTCCTTATGCCGAGCCATTTTTCAGTCTGGATGCAGCCAAGCGCAATATTCTGGTAGAGGCCGTACGTGATTATCTGGTTGGTCTCACCGATATAACCAAATATTTGGAGCTCTTTTTCGCTCCGCCTCAATATGAAGGTGAAGCCCTGGAGGTTCTGCAGCATGAAGGGGTAAAACCAATGCTGGAAGCATTCGCAGAGCAAGCCCAGGATTTTGAAAATCCGGACCAAGCCAAACAGGTTATCAAGGCTTTTATCAAGCAAAATGGACTTAAGCCCAAAGATGTATATATGCCGCTCAGAAGCGCTTTGACCGGCAATATTCACGGGCCGGAGCTGAATTCACTGCTCTGTATATGGGGTAAAGAGGAATGCCGGAATCGCATTAACCGGGCCTTAAGCTTAAGATAAATTAATTTATTCCTAAAATATGACAGTTGACATGTTAAAGATTGCCTGCCTATAATTAAAATATATAAAAATAATAAATGCTGGGAATGGGAAAAGTAAGCGCCGATCGCTGCCAGAGAGAGAGGGTCACCGGCTGAGAGCCTTCTCATAGTATGAAGACGCTGAAGTGCGCCCTGGAGCAGGCCAGGTGAAATTAAGTAACCCGGTCCGGTGCAAACCGTTATCTTACCAAAGCAGGAGTGTCTGCCAACAGGCGCTCAAACAGGGTGGAACCGCGGAAGCAAAAACCTTTCGTCTCTGAAGAGATGAAAGGTTTTTTTGTACTTATATTGAAGGAGATGAAAATATGCTGGCTACTTTTAAAAATGAAATCCAGGTAATTTTTGAGCGTGATCCGGCTGCTCGCAGTGTTATGGAAATTTTGTTTTGTTATCCCGGTTTTCGTGCCATAATAAATCATAGAATCGCACACTATTTTTACAAGAAAAAATTCTTTTTCCTGGCCCGTTTAGTTTCACACTGGTCACGGCATCGCACTGGAATAGAAATCCATCCTGGTGCCACGATCGGCCAAGGCTTATTCATTGACCATGGCAGTGGTATAGTGATCGGGGAAACCGCTGAAATAGGGGATAACGTAACTCTCTACCAGGGAGTAACCCTGGGGGGGACCGGCAAGGAAAAAGGCAAACGTCATCCTACCATTGGCAATAATGTTACGATAAGTACCGGAGCCAAAGTCCTTGGTTCCATTTTCGTAGGCGATAATGTCAAGATAGGGGCAGGTTCTGTTGTGCTGAAAAATGTGCCCTCCAACTGCACCGTAGTCGGAGTGCCGGGCCGTATAGTGGTCAAAAACGGCAGCCGTATAAATAATTCAATCGATCTGGATCATAATCTTCTGCCTGATCCGGTAGCCGATGCTCTGGTCATAATGCAGAACAGAATCGAAGAATTAGAGAGAAAAGTTGAACATTATGAAATGGAGGAGGAATTAAATGCGAATATACAATACCCTAAGCGGAAAAAAGGAAGAACTGGTACCGTTAAATACGTCTGAACTTACCATGTATGTATGCGGGCCTACCACCTATAACTACATTCACCTGGGCAATGCCCGCCCGCTGGTAGTATTTGATACCGTACGCCGCTATCTGGAATTCACCGGACTAAAGGTAACCTATGCCCAGAATTTTACCGATGTCGATGACAAAATCATCAACCGTGCCCGCGCAGAAGGGGAAGATCCCATTAAACTGGCGGAAAGATACATCGGGGAATATTTTAAAGATGCTGATGCGCTGGGCATTAGACGGGCTAACGTCTATCCGCGTGCCAGCCAGCATATCGAAGATATGATAAAAGTAATCTCAGTGCTCATAGACCGGGGCTATGCTTATGAAATGCAGGGTGATGTATATTACCGGGTACGGGCATTTAAGGAATATGGCAAGTTATCCGGCCGGTCGCTGGATGACATGCTGGCTGGTGCACGCATAGAGGTGGACGAACGTAAACACGACCCGATGGACTTTGCACTGTGGAAAAACGCCAAACCGGGCGAGCCTTCCTGGGACAGCCCCTGGGGAAAGGGACGCCCGGGCTGGCATATCGAATGCTCCGCCATGTCGACCAAATATCTGGGTGAAACAGTTGACATTCATGGAGGCGGAAATGATTTAATCTTTCCCCATCACGAAAATGAGATCGCCCAGGCGGAAGCTTACACGGGCAAACCATTCGTCCGCTACTGGATGCATAATGGTTTTATAACTATCAATAATGAAAAAATGTCCAAATCGCTGGGGAATTTTTTTATCCTGCGGGATGTCTTGAAAGAATACCCCGGAGATGTGGTGCGCTATTATCTAATCGCCACCCATTACCGCAGTCCGCTCGATTTTGACCATGAAAAACTGGAAGAAGCACGTAAAGCCTTGGGACGGCTTAAAACCACCTTTACTCTGGCCCAGGAATTCATCGCTGCCGGACCGGAGCTCGAGGCTCAGCCCGATGCGGCTGGGCAGGATTTCCTGGCTGAAGTCAAAGAGCAGGAAGAAAAATTCCTCGCTGCCATGGAAGATGATTTTAATACCGCCCGGGCCCTGGGCTATCTTTTTGAGATGTCGCATACTATTAATGCTTTTGTGGCTGCCGCCGACCGGCAGATGTCCTCCAGTCGGGCTGCCGTTCGCACGGCTCTAAGCATCTTAAAACAGTTGGGTGATATACTGGGAATTTTCATGGAACAAACCCGGGAGGAAAAGCCGGTAGCAGACGAACTCTTAAACCTCCTCCTGATTCTAAGGAAAAAGGCCCGGCAGGAAAAGAATTTCAGCCTGGCGGACAGCATCCGCGATTTTCTTAGCCGGTTGCAGATCACCATAGAAGATACCGCCGACGGGAGCCGGTTCCGTTATGAGGAAGTGCCGGAGGAAGGAAGCCTGATAGAATACCTGCTCAGGATGCGTGAGGAAGCCAAGGCCGGCAAAGATTATGAACAGGCTGATTTTATCCGGGACAAGCTGAAAAGTACGGGAATAATTATTGAAGATACACACGAAGGAGCACGATGGAAGTTTAATGCATGAACCATTGGATGAAAAGACTTTAAGAGAAATATCCCCTGTTTTACTGGCTTATATCGGCGATGCCGTATTCGAACTTCTGGTCCGCACTCATGTAGTAGCGGACGGTAATCGCCGGGTAAAGGATATCCATCTGGATACCGTGAAGGTGGTCAGGGCCGAAAGCCAGGCCTCGGTGGTACGCCACCTGTGGGAAGAACTGACTCCCGAGGAGCAGGATGTGGTCAGGAGAGGCCGAAATGCCAAAAGCACGGCCCCCCGTCATGCCGACCCGGGTGATTACCATTTAAGCACCGGTTTTGAAGCCTTGCTGGGATATCTCTACTTCAAGGGGGAGCAGAAAAGAGTATTATACCTGGTCAACCGGGCTCTGGAAAACAATCATACCTCCAGCCCGTCCCGAGGATAGGATGGAAAAGGGCCGCTTCCCGTTGCTTTCACATAAGCAATAAACCAACCGGGGGACATTCCTGATTTCGAAGCGGAAGCTGAGAGGAAGGTGTGTCCCCGGC
>NZ_DIPG01000079.1:17716-18300 GCF_002426325.1 Syntrophomonas sp. UBA5494
GCAAAACTTATTATACGAGGAGGTGTGGTAATGATAATTGAAAAACCATGTATAATGGTACCTGTCCATGCGCTGGCGGAGGAATTGTTAACCAGGCTGGAGCGCTATGCCCGGGTATGTTATAAATCTGAAGACCGCATGGAAAAACAATCCAACCCCGGTTTTTTGAAAAATCTGCTTAAAAGGGGCCACGAATCTATTATTGAGCATGAAAAGGCCACCGTTCTTTTTATAACTGACCGCGGTGTGACCCACGAAATGGTAAGGCATCGCATTGCCGCCTATTCCCAGGAATCCACCCGCTACTGTTCCTATAACAAGGATAAATTCGGAAATGAAATTACGGTAATTGAGCCCTATTTTTATAATGATTGGCCGGAGGCCCGTACTCTCTGGGAAGAGGCATGTCTGACGGCGGAAAAAAACTATATGGCACTTCTGGCGGCAGGCTCCTCACCTCAGGAAGCCCGTTCGGTGCTACCCAATTCCTTAAAAACCGAGATTGTAGTTACCTATAATCTGCGGGAATGGCGCCATTTCTTCCGCTTGCGCTGTGATGCGGCCGCCCATCCCCAGATGAGACA
>NZ_DIPG01000079.1:18378-20384 GCF_002426325.1 Syntrophomonas sp. UBA5494
GCCGCCCATCCCCAGATGAGACAGGTGGCGATACCGCTATTGCTGCATTTCCAAGCTGCCATGCCCGATTTGTTTAATGACATTGAATATGACCACGGTTTTCCCCCGGAGCATTATGCCAGTGTAATCCTGACCGATGACATATTCCAGACCTTATAAAGATCGAAAATAAAAAGAAGAAGGAGTTAATTATGAAGGAAAAACTGGCCGGGGTAAACAGCATTATGGAGGCCATCAAAGGCAAACGAAAGATCCATAAGATTTTTGTAGAGGAAGGGCGCGCCGGCAAGAAAGTCCAGGACCTGGTCAAGCTGGCCGCCAGCCGGGGCATTTATATTCAAGAGGTATCCAAACAAAGGCTCAATGACATGTACACCGTGGGTAATCACCAGGGTATGGTCGCCGAGGTTGACAACTATGAATATTGCAGCATAGAAGAAGTACTGGAGGATGCTGCCTTAAGTGGAGAACCTCCTTTTCTGCTGATGCTGGATGGATTGGAGGACCCGCAGAATTTTGGGTCTGTTATCCGCAGTGCGGAAGCGGCAGGAGTACACGGAGTAATTATTCCCCGCCATAATTCAGTGGAAGTCACCCCGGCCGTAGCCCGTGCTTCGGCTGGAGCAGTGGAACACATGAAAGTAGTCCTGGCTCCCAATCTGGTTAATACCATTAAATATCTCAAAGAACAGGGTCTCTGGGTAGTGGGGGCGGATATGGACGGTCAGGCTTATCAGAGCGTAGAATTTCCTGTACCTACGGTTCTGGTTATAGGAGGAGAAGGCCGCGGAATAAGAAGGCTGGTAAAAGAAAACTGCGATCTGGTAGTTAAAATTCCCATGTACGGCCAGATCAATTCCTTAAACGCCTCGGCTGCGGCTGCCGTGCTGCTATTTGAAGCCGTACGGCAAAAGAATATATGATTTACGCAGGCCAGGCAGGAAAAAGTGCTCTCCTACCGGGATTACTGCCCGGCCCGGAATGCAAATGGCTTGACGATTCCTGCTCTGCTGGCCTATAATTAACTAGATTAATAAACTTGGTGCCGTATAAGCATTATTAAATTACCATTTTTATGGAGGCGATTGAATGCCTAATTCCGTCGCTTTAAAGAAAATATACACCACATATAGCGAAATGCCCGATGAGGATATAGTTGATTTGGCCCAGCAGGGCGAGCAATTTGCGGTAGAATATCTGGTTGATAAATACAAAAATTTCGTCAGAGCAAAAGCCAGATCGTATTTTTTAATAGGCGCAGACAAGGAAGATATTATTCAGGAAGGCATGATTGGGCTTTTTAAGGCGATCAGGGACTATAAAGCGGACAAGCTTACGTCCTTTAGAGCCTTTGCTGAACTATGTATTACCCGTCAGATAATCACTGCTATCAAGACTGCCACCAGGCAGAAACACATACCTTTGAATTCGTATGTATCACTCAACAAACCCATATATGATGAAGAATCAGACCGGACTCTTATGGATATCTTATCTACCACCAAGATTACCAATCCGGAAGAGATTATTATCAGCCGGGAAGAGTTCGTATTTATTGAAAGAAAAATGGGTGAGATACTGAGTTCTCTGGAGTGGAAAGTCCTTATGGCCTATCTGGAAGGAAAATCATACCAGGAAATTGCCGTAGATCTTAAACGTCATGTCAAATCAATTGACAATGCCCTGCAAAGAGTCAAAAGAAAATTAGAAAAATATCTCGAGGACAGGGAAGAGTTATAGGTTGTATAACTGCTCATAATATCAGGTTAGGCTGATTGTCTTGAGTGGGTCTGACTGAAAAAATGTGTGTAAATCTTATTTAAATCGGTATTTTTTATTTTGAATCTCTCGATTTAATCCTCAAGACCCCAATATTCTCGGCGTTGCAAAGTAAAATATGGCATCATCAAGCCGACTATTGACTTTGCCCGATTCAGGCGTTACAATATTAACTGCTGAGCCGAGCTAGCTCAATCGGTAGAGCAGCTGATTTGTAATCAGCAGGT
>NZ_DIPG01000129.1:0-230 GCF_002426325.1 Syntrophomonas sp. UBA5494
GTCCATTGAATCGAAAAGTCTATGCCGAGAAATGAAACCAGCTCATTCCCCACCAGCAATCCCAGGTCTTGTATGGTGAACAACAATGCCAAGAAAACCAGCAGGGTCACCAAACCTGAATAGCCGCGCACCAGTTTACCCACAATCTGACTGCCGAAGCTAATACTGACCAGATATATCAATCCCGCTATACTGAGCAGATAGAATAAGAGTCCTGTTCCCAGGAGCTG
>NZ_DIPG01000129.1:405-2294 GCF_002426325.1 Syntrophomonas sp. UBA5494
GCTGACCAGGACCGCCAGGGTTCCTGCTATATAATTTGTTACCAGGGCGGCCATTTTTGCGCCCAGAACCAATGCTCCTTTTACCGGCAGGGATAAGAGCATATAGATGGTATTGCTTTTCCATTCCCGGTATATAAGCTTAAATGATGAGATAAAGGGCAGAAAAGCGGCCAGCCCCAGCAGCATCAGATTAGGCAGCACCAGAATATGCGCATACGGAGTATGATTCAGTTTAAAGAACAAAAAAAGGTTGACTACGACCGCAAGTCCTGCCACGATAATGGTTTCAGCAGCTAAATCCCGCATCTCTTTAGCATATAGGGCAGTAAACATTTTTAAACGCTTAGCCTGCATGACGGAAAGCCTCCTTCATAATTTCAACCAGGGACATAGCCCGTTCCTGGCGAAGATCTTCAGCATTGCCTATAAGCTTGATCCGGCCGTTGTCAATGAAAACTACCTCATCGATTATATTTTCGATCTCGGCAATTTCATGGGTAGATATGATGATGGTCTGTTCTCCCTCACGAAAGCCCCTGATCAAAGTGCTGATAATCTCCTCACGGGTAAGCACATCGATGCCCGAAAGCGGTTCATCCATCAAAACATAAGGGGCTTTGCGGGAAAGGGTCAAGAGCAATTTTACCTTGGCCCGCTGCCCTTTGGATATGGAAGCGACTTTCATGTCTTCATTTAAATCCAGGTATTCCAGCAGTCCTTGAAAACGGTTCTGGTCCCAGTCGGTATAAAAAGAGCGCAAAAAGGCAGCGGCTTGCTTAACCGTCATCCAGTTGTAGAGGTGGTCGATTTCGGGAAGAAAGGCCACCTTTTCTTTAACTTGCTGCGGCGGCTGGCCGTCAACCAGCACCTGGCCGCGGTCGGGGCGATTCAGGCCGGCTATCATCTTGAGTGTGGTTGATTTGCCGGCGCCATTAGGCCCGAATAGTCCGGTGATTTTTCCGGGATGAAATTGATGGGAAAAATCGTTTAAAGCTATGGCCTTGCCAAATGCTTTACTAACATGTTGAAATTCAATCACGTGGTTTGCCTCCCTCTGCAGTAATCTCACTGACCAACCGGTTTATAATTTCCTGGTCATCGAAGCCCAGTTCGCGCATTTCCAACAGGTAGTGCCGCACGTATTCGCGGGCCATTTCGGTTTTGCTCTGTTCCAGGCTTTGATCGGATATCTTCACAAAAGTCCCTTGACCGCGCACCGTTTCTACAATATCCTGCTGCTCCATCTCTCGATAGGCGCGTTGTACGGTATTGGGATTGACCTTGGCTATTTCAGCGTATTCCCGTTGTGAGGGAATCTTGTCACCCCTCCGCAAATCGCCGCGAATCATCTTTTTCAAGTATCCGCTGATAATCTGGCGGTATATCGGGCGTGAAGGATCGAATGCCAACCGGCTCACCTCCCACTAGTGTACTATAACACTAGTGTACTAATGATTAGTGCAATTGGCAAGCAAATTTTTCAACATGGCAGAAAGCCCGGAAAGAAATTGATGACCGCCCACAGTTCTGGTGTCCTATCCGCAGAAAATGCTTATAATAATAGGGATGGATTGAAGGAGTTGAAACGGAGCTATGAAAAAGGCCTATATAATATCAACCGGAACTGAACTGCTGCTGGGGACTACGGTGGACACCAATTCCATGTTTCTAGCGCGGAAATTGGCCGAATTGGGCCTCAAAGTGATGGGAAAAAGCATTGTTGGGGATAACCGCGATACTATCGCGGCTGCTTTCAAGACCGGGTTAGAAATGGCCGACCTGGTGGTAGCCTCGGGAGGTTTGGGACCTACTCGGGATGACCTGACCAAAGAGGTGGTCTGTGAACTTTTGGGATGTGAACTGCAGGTAGTGGAAGAAGAGCTTGAGGC
>NZ_DIPG01000129.1:2417-3160 GCF_002426325.1 Syntrophomonas sp. UBA5494
AATCGCAAACAGGCCATGTTTCCGCCTGAGGCTAAAATCTTGAAGAACCGTTTGGGGACTGCTCCGGGAATGTACCTGGCCAAGGACGGGAAGATAGTAATCTTGTTGCCCGGTCCGCCGCGGGAAATGCAGGATATGTACCTTGAAGCAGCAGAACCCCTGTTAGGCCAGGAAGAAGGCCTCATGGGAAGCAGCGGGCAAACCCGGATAATGAGGGTTCTGGGGCCTGGTGAGTCACAGGTGGAAGATTTACTGGGGGAAATCCTCGATAAACAGCAGGATTATGGAATCGCCCTTCTGGCCCAGGAAGGCGAAGTGATCATAAAGATCACTGTAGACGGTCCCGATCCGGTAGAAGCAGGTCGGCGCCTGGAAGAACTATGCCGGAGCATCGAAGCCGCTCTGGGATCAAATGTGGTTTGTGTGGGTGAGGATACGCTGGCCGGAGTAGTTGCCAAACTGCTGACCCGGCAGGGATTGTTCATGGCTGCGGTTGAATCCTGCAGCGGAGGATTGCTCAGCAAAATGATCACCGATCTGCCGGGCAGCTCCAATTTTTTCTGGGGTTCAGTGGTTTCTTACAGCAATCAGGCCAAACAGGTTTTAGTAGGCGTAAAGGAGGATACTTTGCAGTCCTATGGAGCAGTGAGCAGGGAAACCGCTGCCGAGATGGCTGTGGGCATTAAAAACCTCTCCGGTGTCGATGTAGCAGTATCCATAACCGGAATTGCCGGTCCGGACGG
>NZ_DIPG01000129.1:3281-3616 GCF_002426325.1 Syntrophomonas sp. UBA5494
ACCGGAATTGCCGGTCCGGACGGGGGCAGTGATGAAAAACCGGTGGGTCTGGTGTATATCGGTCTGGCCCTTAAAGGAACAGTTGAAGTGAAAGAAATGCGATTTGTAGGTGACCGCAGCGGTATTCGCACCCTGGCAGCGAAAAGCGCCCTGGATCTGGTGCGGCGCCGGCTATTAACCGAGGAGGGTGCCAAATGAGGGCTTTTATTGCCATTCCCGCACCCGAGGCGATAAAAGACCAGGCCGAGCAGATAAGAAGACAACTGGCCCGGACAAATCCCGATGTGAAGTGGGTGGAATATGTAAACTACCACCTCACCCTGAAATTCCTGGGT
>NZ_DIPG01000129.1:3679-4158 GCF_002426325.1 Syntrophomonas sp. UBA5494
AACTACCTCCTCACCCTGAAATTCCTGGGTGATATCGATGATCATCAGCTTCAGAAGATTCGAGATCGCCTGTATCAGGTGGGAGAATACTGTCCGCCCTTCTACCTCAAAGTAAACGGGTTGAGCTTTTTCCCCAATAAACGCAAGCCCCGGGTGGTGTGGATGGGACTGGATGGGGATACTGAAAAGGCCGAGTTTCTGGCGGAACGCATCGATGTTTACGTTCAGGATCTGGGGTTTGAACCAGAAAAAATTCACCGCTTCCACATTACTCTGGGCAGGATCCGCTCGGAGCGAAATGTTGAGGAGTTGTTGGAAAAAGCTCACCAACTGGAATCTGCCACCAGGTCCAGTCTATTTCCGGTGCAGGCTTTTTATCTCATGGAAAGCCGCCTTACCAAGGATGGGCCTCAATATCGGGTAGAGCAAGCTTTCGCCCTACGCGGATAGCAATTACCATAATATAACAGATTTTGCAT
>NZ_DIPG01000129.1:4242-4611 GCF_002426325.1 Syntrophomonas sp. UBA5494
GACAACAGTAAAAACATTTGTCTATAATCAGGTTAAGCGAACATATGTTTGAGGGGGAGAGTCTGTGGACAAAGCGGAAAGTAACCAAGGCAAGGCTGAGGCTATAAACAGCACGATAAAGAATATCGAAAAACAGTTTGGCAAAGGGGCTATCATGCGTCTGGGCGAAAATGCCGCCATGAACGTGGAAGTGATCTCCACTGGATGCATGTCTATCGATATGGCTCTGGGAGTAGGGGGTCTGCCCCGGGGCCGGGTTGTGGAAATATTTGGCCCCGAATCCTCCGGAAAAACCACCGTGGCTTTGCATGCCATCGCTGAGGCACAAGCCCAGGGCGGGATGGCGGCCTTTATTGATGCCGAACATGC
>NZ_DIPG01000129.1:4726-4860 GCF_002426325.1 Syntrophomonas sp. UBA5494
GATGCCGAACATGCCTTGGATCCTTTGTATGCCAAGCGGCTCGGGGTTGATATCAACAACCTTCTTGTCGCGCAGCCCGACAGCGGCGAACAAGCTCTGGAAATAGCCGAGGCCCTGGTCAGAAGCGGGGCCAT
>NZ_DIPG01000129.1:4975-22092 GCF_002426325.1 Syntrophomonas sp. UBA5494
TGGTCAGAAGCGGGGCCATAGATGTGATCGTTGTCGACTCGGTGGCAGCCCTGGTTCCCAGAGCGGAACTGGATGGAGAAATGGGCGATGTACACGTGGGATTGCAGGCCCGCTTAATGTCACAGGCCTTGAGGAAGCTGACTGCCCACATCAGCAAGTCGAGAGCCACTTGCATTTTTATAAATCAAATCCGTGAAAAGGTGGGGATTGTTTACGGCAATCCTGAAACAACTACCGGGGGCCGGGCTTTGAAGTTTTATTCTTCTGTGCGCATGGAGGTCCGTAAAGCTGAGGCCATTAAACAGGGTACGGAATTGATCGGCAACCGCACCAAAGTGAAGATCGTAAAGAACAAAGTGGCGCCGCCTTTCAAGACCTCGGAGTTCGATATCATGTACGGAAGCGGGATATCCCGGGAAGGTGATCTTTTGGATATCGCCACCAATATGGAAATAATTCAGAAAAGCGGTTCATGGTTTTCCTATCAAGGGGAGCGTTTAGGACAGGGCCGGGAAAACGCCAAAGAATACCTGAAAAATAACCCTGAGTTTGTAAAAAATATCCAGAATTTGATTCGGGAAAAACTGGCCGGGCGTTATCCCCAAGCTCCAACGGAACTGGAATCTTGACACTGTAGTTGAAAGTAAATAGAATTTAGATAGGACTCTGGTAGAAGTATCCTGTCTAATGAATAACCTTGACCAAAAAGACGGCCAGATTTATATATATTTACTCTGATGAAGAGCAATAAGCAGGCAGACAAGTTTGGGGAATGAGCCTGACATTTAAATATATCTAAAAGATGTCTTGTAGGTTGAGCAAGCTTGCTATAACGGTTTTTGATGTTGTGATGGAATTCTGGGAGAGAGGATTCTCCATCCGCCCCTGCCGTTATCGTTAGCGAAAACAAGATGAGATACTTCAAAAAGCCAGGTGTGCAGCCTGGTTTTTTAATTTGTCCGCAATTTACTGCTGTGTATATTTGAATAAATTTAAGGAGGTGAAGACGAATCAATACTTTATTGCAGTTTATTGTTATAACCCTTTCTTTGGCCATTGGTTTGATTGCCGGTTATTATGGCCGACGCTTAATAGCTGAAAGCCGGCTCGGTGCAGCAGAAGAAGAAGCTTTACGCATCGTAGACGAGGCCAGCAAAGCGGCCGAAGCCCGCAAAAAAGAAATCTTGTTGGAAGGCAAGGAGGAACTGCACCGCAACCGCCAGGAAGCTGAGAAGGAGATCCGGGAGAGACGCCGTGAACTGGACCGGCTGGAGAGGCGCTTGATCCAAAAAGAAGAGCAACTGGACAGAAAGAACGAGAATGTGGAGAAAAAGGAAAGCCAGTTGCAGGAAAAGATCAGAGATGCGGAAAAGACCAACCAGGATTTGCAGACCGTGATGTCGCAGCAACTAAAGGAATTAGAAAGGCTATCCGGTTTGACTTCCGAAGAGGCCAAAGATTTACTCTTATATAATGTTGAACAACAGATTCGCCAGGAAACGGCTAGCGTAATCAAAAACCTGGAAACAGAGGCCCGCGAGGAGGGCAATAAACGGGCCAAGAATATTGTCTCGCTGGCGATTCAAAAATGTGCTGCGGATGTAGTATCTGAAACTACTGTGTCCGTGGTGGCCCTCCCCAATGATGAAATGAAAGGCCGCATTATCGGGAGGGAAGGACGCAACATCAGAACCTTTGAAACCCAGACCGGGGTGGATCTGATTATAGACGATACCCCGGAAGCGGTCATTCTCTCTTCGTTTGACCCCATACGCCGTGAAATAGCCCGAAAAGCCCTTTCCAATCTGGTTTCCGACGGCCGAATTCACCCCGCCCGCATAGAGGAAATGGTGGAAAAGGCCCAGAAAGAGCTGGAGCAAGAGCTTCGTGAAACTGGAGAAGGAGCCGCCTTTGAGGTGGGGGTGCACAATCTGCATCCGGAGCTGATCAAGCTGTTAGGCAGACTCAAATATCGGACCAGCTATGGACAAAATGTGTTGAAGCATTCAGTGGAGGTTGCGCATCTGGCAGGCGTAATGGCTGCAGAATTAGAGGTCGATGTAGCCCTGGCCAAACGCGCCGGTTTGCTGCATGACATCGGCAAGGCGGTTGACCACGAAATAGCCGGGCCTCATGTTGAGATCGGGGTAGAACTGGCCAAAAAATACCGGGAGAGCAAAGAGGTCATTCATGGTATCGCCGCACATCACAGCGATGTTGAGCCTGAGAGCATTGAAGCTGTGCTGGTTCAGGCTGCCGATGCCATATCAGCATCCCGCCCCGGGGCCCGCCGCGAGACGCTGGAAGCCTATATCAAACGCCTGGAAAAACTGGAGAATCTGGCCGATTCCTTTGAAGGCGTTGATAAATCTTTTGCCATTCAGGCCGGGCGCGAAGTGCGTATCATTGTCAAGCCGGATCAGATTGACGACTTGCACGCCATCAATATGGCCCGTGATATCGCCCGCAAGGTGGAACAGGATCTGGATTATCCCGGACAGATCAAGGTGATCGTTATACGGGAAACCCGATCGGTGGAGTATGCCAAATAAGTTTTCCTCTAAACCAAAAAATGGAAACAGGGCTTGACAAAGCCCTGTTTTCTATATTTTACATATTTCTAGCAGCAGGATTTCTCCCCCCATTGCAGAATTCGTTTATATTACGCAGTTTAAGGAGAAAATACATATGTATCAGGATTCCGGTCTGGATGTCTTTATAAGTGCCAGCCTGAATTATCCGGAGCTAAGTGCTGTGAGATATGAAGCCGATCAGGAACAGTTGATCTTTGAGGCCGCACTGCAAGGAGAATTGAGTCCAGAAAAACAAGCCGAATTTGAGCAGCAGGTTGTTGCTGCTGTGAAATTGTTTCATAGTATTAAAGGAACCGAGCCCCGGTGGATTAGCTTGGAATATCGACATTATGCGCCCGGGCTCATTTTATTGCGCTACCATCGGGACAGCTACAGCATTTGCGAAGAGGAAACCGAGCTGTTCATCGGACTCCTGGCAGATGCCTTCAAGAATCAGATCTACCGCGACAGCACCAACATGGAGGTAGAAGAATCGGTTAAGCGGAAGGTAAAAAGGAACTTAATACAGAAGATAAGCAGAGAAGATGCTGAGACCAATCGTTTTCTCTCCTATCGTGAAGGGGGGAGGGTATTGGTCTTTAATAAGTGAGGGTTGGATTTTGAACATTTTAGTCATTGGAGACATTGTGGGAAGGCCTGGACGGCGCGCTGTCAAGGCTCTGCTGCCTGTCGTGCAGCAGCAGTACCAGATTGATTTTGTGATTGCCAATGCGGAGAATGCCTCCGGAGGCCGGGGCTTAACCGGAGATGTCATGGAAGAACTGCTTTTTATGGGAATCGATGTACTTACGATGGGCAATCATGTATGGGATAACAAAGATATCCTGCGATTTATCGACGATGAGCCCCGTTTAGTAAGGCCGTTGAATTATCCCGGCCCCTGCCCCGGTCAAGGATACCACGTCTACACTGCGGGTTTTAATACCAGAATAGCAGTGATCAACGCCTCGGGCCGGGTGTTCCTCCCCCCGCTCGATTGCCCATTTATTGCTGTTGATGATGCATTGGCTGATATTAAGGACCAGGCTGATATCATAATCGTGGATTTTCATGCCGAAGCCACCTCGGAGAAGGTAGCCTTCGGTTATTATTTTGATGGCCGGGTTCAGGCGGTTTTGGGGACCCATACCCATATTCAGACCAGCGATGAGCGCATCCTGCCCCAGGGAACTGCATACATAACCGATTTAGGCATGACCGGTCCCTATGAATCCGTTCTGGGTATGAAAAAAGAACAGGTTTTGCAGAAATTCCTTACCGGGAGACCGGTTCGTTTGGAAGTAGCCGGCGGGAAGGTGCAGTTGGAAGGGGTGGTCCTGACGCTGGATGATGATTCCCGCCAGGTCGGCAAAATCATGAGAATCTCGAAGATACTGAGCGAATAAATGTGAAAATTTATCCAACACATTTATTGCCAAAAGGAGGAATTGATACTTCCATTTAGAATATAGATGTAGGAGAGCAACGCGTCTATATATAAAGATATGAGGAGGAGGTTATTAGATGGAAGTATTAAAAGTCTCAGCTAAATCCAGTCCAAATTCTGTGGCAGGAGCACTCGCAGGCGTTCTTAGAGAAAAAGGAGCTGCAGAAATACAAGCCATTGGAGCGGGTGCAATTAACCAGGCAATTAAGGCAATAGCAATAGCGCGAGGATTCGTTGCTCCCAGCGGTATGGATCTGATATGCATACCGGCCTTTACTGATATTATGATAGACGGCGAGGAGAGAACTGCGATAAAGCTCATCATCGAGCCCAGATAAATGGTTCAGTCAAGCTTGTTCCAAAGAAACTAGAGATATCAAACTATTAACCTGCTCTTAGCAGGTTTTTGTTTTGAAGATCAAACCCATGGCCCGCCATGGAGCAACGGGAGGTAGTGTATTGATTGATTTGCATTGCGACACTTTATCAAAGCTGGTCAATAGCGGTTATTCGCTGCGGCGCAATCCATTTCACTTTGATATTGACAGGGCTTTAGAGGTCGGGGTGACAGCGCAGTTCCTGGCCCTATTCAGCCATAACCAGGACGATAATGCGGTTTTAAGGGCGATTTTGCAGCAGATTGCTTGTTTCCGGACCAATCTGAGCGGGCCGGTAAAGGCCCGGGCGATTGCAGGATATGAGGATCTGGCCAGAGCCCGGGCCGGAGATGAAATGGCCCTTATCCTGCATCTGGAAGGAGCGGATGCGCTGGGCCAAGACCCCGGCCTTTGGCCGTTGTTTCATCATATGGGGGTGCGCAGCCTGGGATTAACCTGGAATTATAACAATGCTTTTGCCGGCGGGGTTTTAGATCCTGATCCTGCTGGTTTGAGTTCCGCTGGCCAGCGTCTGCTCAACGAGATGGAGGCTGTGGGGAGTATTTTAGACCTGGCCCATGTGGGGGAGGCCAGTTATTATCAAGCCCTGGAACAGTATAGCCCGGCGGTAATGGTCTCACATGCCAATGCGCGCTCCATATGCGACCATCCCCGCAACTTGAGTGATCATCAGATCATGACCCTGGCCGAGCACGGGGGCATCATCGGTGTGAACCTGGTCCCGGACTTTGTTGATACCAGTAATCCCAATCTGAACCGTCTGCTGGATCATATCGATTATATTTCGTCTTTGGTCGGGGTTGAACATGTCGCTCTGGGGTCTGATTTCGACGGGGCTGACGAATTGCTATTAAGCGGTGTTGAAGATTATGCGCTATTGGCAGCAGGGCTTAACGGGCGCGGTTTTACTCATCAGGAAGTAGAGGCCATCCTGCACGACAATGCTGCGGTTTTCCTGAGTAAGGTATTCGCTGCATGAGCAGGCCATATATTATATAATCTATTACACAGGTTAAAAACAATCTGACTCCAAGCTAATTATTTAAGAGGTAAACGTATGTTTTATGATATGCATGTTCACACCAATGCTTCAGATGGCGTGTTGTCAGTAGCCGAAGTGCTTCGTCAGGCGTGTCGGATGGGTTTGCCGGGAATCGCCATAACCGACCATGATACTGTAGAAGGCCTGCCGGCTGCCTGGTCTTGCCTGGAAACTGAACAGCTTGATCTGGAATTGATTTCTGGAATTGAACTGAACACTGAAGTTGAAGATGGAGAAATACATATTCTGGGGTATTTTGTGGATTTTCAATGCCGGCAGCTGCTTAAAGATCTTGAACTGATCAAAGCGGCCCGCTTCGAACGGGCTCAACGCATGGTAGCTCGCTTGCGGGATATGGGTTATGCCATAACTTTTGAACAGGTGCAGAAGCTGGCCCAGAAAGATCTGATTGCCCGGCCTCATGTAGCCATGGCCTTGATGGAAAAAGGCTATGTTTTCTCGATTCGAGAGGCCTTCAACAAGTATATCGGCAGGGGCCGCCCGGCTTATGTGCCGCGCTACAGATTTACTCCGGAAAAGGCTATAGATTTGATCCATGCCGCCGGGGGTATAAGCGTTCTGGCTCATCCCGGACTGTTGCGGCAACCCAAATTAGTAGCCCAGATACTGGATATGGGAGTGGAAGGCCTGGAGGTTTTTTATCCCGAGCACACTGTTCAGGAAACCGGATATTTTATCGCCCTGGCAGAACAAAGGGGCATATTGGTGACCGGGGGTTCCGATTTCCATGGCAACCCCGGTGAAACTTGGCGAAACCGCCTGGGATATTGCGGCGTCAACCCCGACTACATGGCGAAAATCAGGACTTATTATAGCGAATTAAATCTAAAAAGACAATAAAATCTCCTTCCCTGCAGGAAGATTTCCTTGCCCTGTAGAATATACTACATTATTGGTAATATTCTGGAAAGGGTAGGACATCTTGAGAAAAATTGTAGCAATTTCACTAAGCGCTTTATTATGGGTTGGTTCCTCCGTGGCCCTGACCAATGCTCAACCATTGACCTATACAGTGCAATCTGGTGATTCGTTATGGAAAATTGCCAATCAAAATGGTGTGACAGTTGAATATCTTAAAACATTAAATAAGCTGCAAAGCGACAATCTTCAAATCGGTGATGTATTAAAGCTCAGCAGCTCCAGCAGTTCGACTAGTGCCATTGCTCCGGCCGTTTCAGGAAATGCGGCATATGTGATCCAACCCGGTGACTGTCTGGGCAGTATTGCCCTTAAGTTTGGCATGACGGTGGACGAACTCAAGGCCATGAACGGGTTGCAGAACGATTTAATACAGGTCGGCAAAACCCTTCTGGTCAAAAAAGCCCCGTCCCAAGCTTCTCCTACGACTGTTGTTCCCGAAACCACCCCTCCCGCTGCGGCTCAAACGACTTCTCCATCGGAACAACAGTATGTGCTTCAACCCGGAGACAGCCTGGCCAAGGTAGCTGCACAGTTTGGCATATCGGTTCCCTACCTGATGCAAATAAATAATCTTCAAAGTGACATCCTAGATGCAGGGGTTACTTTGCGCATTCTTCCTGAACCGGTTGCAGTATCTCGTTCCGGAGCACCCAGTGATGCAATGCGTATACTCAAAACAGCTGCGCAATACCTGGGCACCCCGTATAAATATGGCGGCAGCGGCCCCGGAGGTTTTGATTGTTCCGGTTTCGCACAGTATGTATACAAACAGAATGGATACAACCTGCCGCGTACTGCTGCAGCCCAATATGGATTAGGTTCAGCTGTGGCTAAAAGCAACCTGCAGCCTGGAGATTTAGTCTTCTTTAAATGCTATAACTCCAGTATCGACCATGTGGGGATATATACCGGCAGCGGGCAGTTCATCCACTCCAGTTCGCCGAGCAGTGGTGGAGTGATTTATTCATCGTTGTCAGAGGGCTTCTATGCCAGAACCTATTACGGTGCCAAACGCATAATTCCATAAATGGGGGAATACAATTTGCCAGACGAGACCGAATCCATATTTTTCTTGCCGCAAACCATTTTTGGCAGCCTGGAATGGAAAGCCATGGAAGAACGCGAGTATAGCAAAGGACCGGATGCTTTGCTTGATGAATTATTACAGCAAAAGTCCTGGTCTAATGTGGAAATCCTCTGGGTTATAAAGAGGATGATATCTTTTTATGGCAGAAAAGAAGACATATTGAAGAAGGCTCCTGCCAGGCGCCTGATGATGAATATGAATGATGTTCTGCGTGTGTTTTACCTGATCATGGACAAGATTGATCCTGAATTGGATGATAACCTGCGCAGCTACATAACCAATAAATTGTCAGACGCGACCTGGGGCATAAACCAGCGTACCAGAGAATACCTCTATAAAATAGACTGAGACCACTTCCCGAGTAGAACGACCCTAATTAGTAATAGATAGAAGAGAAGATCCAGGGGCGGGGAGGATTAATATTGGCTAATGGGCTGAGGGAAGAGAATATTCGCCGTATAATCGCTTTAGAGGATAGAATTTGTGACTGCAGACGCTGCCCTGAACAACTGCATTGTGTGCGTCGGCCGGCTATGGGTAAGGGGGAGTTGTCTCCCGATATAATGATTGTATTCGAAGGCGAAAACCAGTATACCAGCGATTTGGAACAGATCATAGAACTGCGCAGGCTGCTTAAAAACTGCCTGGGTGTTGAAAAGATTTATCACACCTTCATGACGCGCTGCACCCCCAAGGCTTGCTCAACCCGGCATAGTGTATGCTGTTATACTCCAAGCAAACTCCTGGATAAAGACTACAACTGCATACTGACCAAACAGCCCTGCAACGGAGTGCCGGTTACACCCGACACCACACAGATATTGCACTGCTTGGCCTATTTAATCGAAGAAATCGATATATTGAATCCGCATTTTGTCCTGCTCATGGGCGAGCGGGTCAGTGAATTTGTGCTCAAGAGTTACGGTATCTTTGATTTACCTGAGCCAGGCCGGTCTTATCTCTCCAACCAGCGCTATTTTATTACTGCCGTGAATGAACAGTATTTTGGCGAAGGCGAGTGCCAACAACTGGCTGCAGCGTTTTCCGCTTAAAATACGGCTTTTATTTACCGGTTTGGAACAACCCTTAGGCCTTGCCAGGCCGGTCTCTCCTGCTTGTACATCTACAAGATAAAAAGCCCTTGACAAGGATTCACATCTGCAGACGGCTGATCTGGCAAGAGTTGTCAAGAATCCTCCAGCATGTCTCCCGTTCTTACGCCCCGATTGCTTGAATAACTATTCTAAAAAAGCAAACGGGGGCCTATCATGAGTCAAACACTGTGGCACCAAACCTCTGTCCAACAAACTGTATCAAAACTTCACACTGGACTTGAAAGCGGGCTCTCTGCGCAGCAAGTTCGAAACCTGCAGAAAATCTATCCCAATATCCTGGAGCAAGGACATAAACAAAACCCCCTGGCCATATTGCTGAGCCAGTTTACCGACACCATGGTTTTGGTGTTGCTAGGCGCAACGGTCATTTCCGGACTGGTTGGCAATATGGCGGATGCCATTACCATCATGGCAATTGTGATCTTAAATGCCCTCCTGGGTTTTGTCCAGGAATATCGCGCTGAACGTTCCCTGGACGAAATAAAGAAAATGGCTTCACCTTATGCCATGGCCTTGAGGGAGGGTCAGCGCTGTAAAATACCAGCCGCTGAATTGGTTCCAGGAGATGTGGTTTTCTTGGAAACGGGAGACAAGGTTCCGGCTGATCTGCGTCTGGCCGCAACCAGTAATCTGGAGATCGATGAAGCCCCGTTAACCGGCGAATCCATCCCGGTTGGCAAACAGGCCCATCAAATTCTGCCGGCCTCAACTCCTATGGCGGATCAGGTTAACATGGCCTTTATGGGCACTGCAGTTACCCGCGGACGGGGCACTGCCATAGTAGTTGACACCGGTATGCGCACTGTAATGGGACAGATTGCGCAGATGATTGCAGAAACCAAGCCAGCCCCCACCCCGCTGCAGATAAAACTCGATCAGCTGGGCAAAATGCTGATCATCATCTGCCTCCTGGTGTGCTGCGCAGTAGCTGTGCTGGGAATATACAGAGGCGAAGATCTGATCACCATGCTCTTGACCGGAATCAGTCTGGCAGTGGCCGCTATTCCCGAAGGCTTGCCGGCCATTGTCACAGTCGTCTTAGCCCTGGGAGTACAGCGCATGGCTAAAAACCACGCCATTGTAAGACGCCTTTCCGCGGTCGAAACCCTGGGCTGCACCACTGTAATCTGTTCTGACAAAACCGGAACCCTGACGCAGAATAAGATGACGGTCAAAAAAGTAGCGACTCTGGAAAGGCTGGTCGAGGTGAAAGGCGAAGGCTACTCCCCTAGAGGTGAGTTCTTATGGAATGGGCAGCCTTTTCTGCCCACAGCCGATCAAACTTTAAAACAGTTGCTGCAGGCAGCCTATTATTGCAACAATGCTTATACAGATAAGCTTTATGGTGAAGATATCATACAAGGAGACCCCACTGAAGGAGCCTTAAAGGTTTTAGCCATAAAAGCCGGGCTTAGCGAAAGGGAGCGCACCCGGGTCAGGGAGTATCCCTTCGACTCGGAACGCAAGATGATGAGTGTGGTCACTCTAGGCGAGGGCAACCCGCAGGTGCTGACCAAAGGCGCTTTGGACGCACTTTTGCCCCAGTGTACGATGGTGATGGCAAAGGGTCATGCCATCCCCATCAGGCCTGAAAACCGGGAAGAGCTGCGGCTGCTGCAGGATGAGTGGGCAAATGAGGCCATGCGGGTTCTGGGTTTTGCCTTTCGCGAGGTAAGTCTGAAGGAAACCGAAACCATAAGTGACAACGATTTGGAATCAAATTTAATTCTGCTCGGTATCTGCGGGATTGTGGATCCGCCCCGGCCGGGAGTAGTCCACTCTGTACAGCAGTGTACACAGGCCGGAGTCATCCCGGTGATGATCACCGGTGACCATCCCCTTACTGCCCGGGCCATCGCTGCACAGGTAGGTATTGGCGGCGGGGCGGTTATTACCGGACCTCAAATCGATAACATGGGAGACCAGGAGCTTTATGCCGGTGCGGTAGGATCACGGGTTTTTGCCCGGGTTTCGCCGCAGCATAAACATCGCATCGTAAAAGTCTTGCAAACCCGGCAGCATGTGGTAGCAATGACCGGTGACGGCGTTAATGACGCTCCGGCATTGAAGGCGGCTGATATCGGCGTCGCCATGGGAATCACCGGTACTGATGTAACCAAAGAAGCCGCGGCAATGATTCTGACCGACGATGATTTTTCCACCATTGTTAAAGCGGTGCACGAAGGGCGGGCCATTTACGATAACATCCGCAAATTCATCCGCTATCTGTTGGGCTGCAATATCGGTGAAGTTCTGGTGATGTTTCTGGCCTCCCTATTGGCTATGCCCATGCCTATGCTGCCTATTCAAATCCTGTGGGTAAACCTGGTAACCGATGGTTTGCCGGCGATGGCTTTGGGCCTGGAGCCGCCCGAACCGGGTATTATGAACCAGCGGCCCCGCCCGCGCAATGAAAATATCTTTGCCCGGAGGTTGGGATGGATCATCGTTGGCCGGGGCTCCTATATTGCAGCAGTCACCCTCCTGGCCTTTGTTGTGGGCATGGCCGCAGCCTCCTGGCTCAATCTTGCCGAGCCGCTCATTCTGGCCCGCAGCATGGCTTTAACCACACTGGTTTTCGCGCAGTTGTCTTATGTATTCGAGTGCCGTTCTGAACGCTACTCACCATTCGAGCTGGGCTTTTTCGGCAACCGCTTTTTAGTCATGGCGGTAGGTGTTTCCATATCCATGCATCTTTCAGTCTTATATGTGCCGGCTTTGCAGAGCATTTTCTCCACCTGCGCCCTCAATGGCTGGCAATGGCTTTTCATTCTCACCTTAACCGGCAGCAAGCTATTGTGGCGTTATTTAAACTATCTGTGGAAGCAGGTCTTGAGCCCGCGCTGGCTAGCCGCGTGACTAATATAGTCAATTCGTGGGCATACCTTTTCTTAATAGTGTATAATAATAGGCATTCGGTGGGATAATTTGCCGAATCTCATTTACTATCAATAGAAGGGTTGTGCAGCATGGTACGAAGTATGACCGGCTTTGGTCGCAGCCAGATCCGCGGTCAAGGTTATGTAGTCAGCTGTGAGATGCGCGGTGTCAACCACCGTTTTCTGGATGTTCATATACGAACCTCGCGGCGCTACAGCATCCTGGAGGAAAAGGTCAAGGAAGAGATAAAAAATCAGCTCACCCGGGGGCGTATCGAAATCAGCTTGACCATTGAAAAAACCGATGATTCGCGGCGGGCTATTAAGGTTGACAAAGGATTGGCTTTAGCTTATTATAACTATTTGAAGGAATTAGCAGAAAATCTAAATATTTCACCGGAAATAAGCGTAATTGACGTATTTAGGCTACCTGAGGTTTTCAGCCTGGAGGATGAGGAAGAAAACCTGGAGATGGTGTGGCAGGTGGTAAAAGAGGCTATAGGCCAAGCGTTGACGAGCCTGATCGAAATGCGCACCCGCGAAGGCATCAACCTGACCCGGGACATTCTGGCGCGTAATGAGGGGATTTTACGGGCCGTTGAGAATTTGGAAGCCCGCTCCCCGCTAGTTGTGCAGGAATACCAGACCAAGCTGAAAAGCCGTATCACCGAAATGCTTGCCAATGAAGCCGTCGATGAACAGCGTATACTGCAGGAAGCCGCATTATTCGCCGATCGAATCAATGTTACTGAAGAATTGGTTCGGCTTAAAAGCCATGTTATGCATTTGGAAGAATTAATGAATTCGAACGAATCGGTAGGACGTAAATGCGATTTCCTGGTACAGGAGATGTTCCGTGAGATCAATACGGTTTCTTCTAAGGCCAATGACCTGGAGATGAATCGTGTAGTGGTTGAAGTCAAAGCAGAACTGGAGAAGATTCGCGAACAAATGCAAAATATTGAATAACTAGGAGGTGAACCGGTTTATCCGGGTAATATGGATATCAAATTAGTTAATATCGGATTCGGCAATATAGTTGCTGCCAATCGTATCGTTGCGATAGTCAGCCCTGAATCAGCGCCGATCAAAAGGATTATTCAGGAAGCCAGAGAAAAGGGCATCCTCATTGATGCCACTTACGGCCGCAGAACCAGGGCGGTTATCATAGCTGACAGCGCACACGTGATCCTTTCAGCCGTTCAGCCGGAAACGGTTGCCAATCGTCTGACTTCCAAGGATATCAATGAAGAAGTCTAACCTTATTAGGAAGTGTTTGTAATTGATCACCAGAAAGGGCATCCTCTTTGTAATATCCGGGCCGTCCGGAGTAGGCAAAGGCACAGTAAGGAGCGCGGTTTTGCCGCAAGTTGATGATATGCAGATTTCCATTTCTGCGACGACCCGTCCGCCGCGGGAGGGCGAAATCGATGGCCAGGATTATTTCTTCACCACCCCGGCCCGTTTTCAACAGATGATAGACAATGGTGAACTGTTGGAATGGGCTTCGGTTTATGGCAACCTCTACGGTACGCCCCAAGATTTTGTGACCGCCATGCTGTCACAGGGAAATGACGTGTTATTGGAGATCGACATTCAAGGGGCTTTGCAGGTCAAGAAAAAAATGCCCGCAGGGGTATTTATTTTTATTTCCCCGCCCACGGTTGAAGAGCTTTCCAGGCGCTTGTGCGGCCGGGGCAACGACTCCGAGCAGAGTATTCAAATCCGGCTAGGAGCCTGCCAAGAGGAAATGTCCCATATGAAATACTATGATTATGTGGTAGTAAACGACCGCATCGAGGACGCGGTTGAAAAAGTTCGTTCAATTATTACTGCGGAACGTTGTAAAAGGAAAAACTTGAATCTGGAGTGATTGCTCATGATACCTCCTTCTACCAAAGATATTATGCAGATTGCGTCCAGCAAATACGCGGTCGTGGTGGCGGTAGCCAAGCGCGCCCGGGTGTTGGCAGAACAAAACAAGAGCAATGAGAACAACCGTTTATCCACCATGGTCACAGAAGCGCTGGAAGAGATCAGCCAGGGCAAGATAAGTGTGGAACTACTGCCGGATGCTACGCTCAAGGAGGCCTGACATGCCAAAGACAGTAGGAATAGGTATAACCGGAAGCATTGCGGCTTATAAAATTGCAGACCTGATCAGCAAATTAAAAAAGGATGACCAGGGTATTGATGTCATTGTCATCATGACGGAAGGGGCCACACAGTTTATCACCCCTTTGACGATGAAGACCATGTCAGGGCGAGAGGTATTGACTGATATGTGGGCACAGTCACAGGAATGGAAGGTGCAGCATATCGGAGTGGCGGAGCAATTAGATCTATTGGTGATTGCACCCGCTACCGCCAATTTTATCGCCAAGATGGCTCACGGCTGGGGGGATGATCTGCTCTCCACCATAGTTCTGGCCAACACCGCGCCGGTTCTGGTGGTTCCCGCCATGAACACCAATATGTACAGGAATACCATGGTGCAGGAGAACATTAAAAAGCTCATTAATGCGGGCGTTCATTTTATGGATCCCGGAACCGGACTGCTGGCCTGCGGGGTTACGGGTGAAGGCCGGCTCCCCGAGGTCGATCTTATATATCAACAGATCAAACACTTGTTGTATCCGCGAACTGATCTAATGGGAAAAAGAGTTCTGGTAAATGCCGGGACAACCTGTGAAAACATTGACCCGGTGCGTTTTATTTCTAACCGCGGCACCGGTAAAATGGGATATGCCATTGCCGAAGAAGCGGTTATGCGCGGAGCTGACGTGATACTGGTCAGCGGACGGACTCATTTAAGCCCGCCGGAAGGGGTTAAGCTGGTTTCAGTCTGGGGAGCCGAGGAGATGTGTGAAACTATGGTTAAATACCAGCCGGCCTGCGATATAATAATCGGCGCAGCGGCAGTAGGAGATTTCACTGTAGCCCGGGCGGCGGATCAGAAGATAAAGAAAACTGGCGATAAAGGTCAAACCCTGGTACTCGAACTGGTAGGGACTCCCGATATCCTTAAAACCCTGGGGGCCAACAAGCAACCCGGCCAGATAATGGTAGGCTTTGCCGCTGAAACCGAAAATGTACTGGATAATGCCCGCAAGAAGCTGGCTGCCAAAAATCTGGATTTTATTGTAGCCAATGACATCACCATGGAGGGCGCTGGATTTGCCATTGACACCAACATAGTGACCATGATTGACTGCAATGGCGAGATCGAAGCTTTGCCCAAGATGAGTAAGAGAGATGTGGCCGCTGCCATTATCGATAAAGTGATCGATCTGATGTAAACCATTATTAAGGAGATGAGCCAGGGTGACCAAGACTTTATTTACATCCGAATCTGTGACTGAAGGGCATCCCGATAAAATTGCGGACCAGATTTCCGACACCATACTGGATGCCATTCTGGCCCAGGATCCCTATGGCCGGGTGGCGGCGGAAACCCTTGTAACCACCGGGTTGGTCATGGTTTCAGGGGAAATTACCACTGACTGCTATGTGGATATTCCCAAGCTGGTAAGGCAAACCGTTCGGGGTATCGGTTATACTCGTGCTAAATTTGGCTTCGATTCGGAGACCTGTGCTGTAATTACCTCTTTAGACGAACAATCTGGCGACATAGCCCTGGGGGTAGACCGGTCTTGGGAAGCCAAAGCCGGTGATATTAAGGATAATGATCAGGAAAACCTGGGCGCAGGCGACCAGGGGATGATGTTCGGATATGCCAGCAATGAGACTGAAGAGTTGATGCCCATGCCGATATCACTGGCCCATAAGCTGGCACAGCGGCTCTCTTTGGTGCGCAATCAACAGATCATCAAATACCTGCGCCCCGACGGGAAGACACAGGTTACCGTGGAGTATGTCGACAACCAGCCGGTGCGCATCGACACCGTCGTGGTTTCCTGCCAGCACCATCCGGAAGTGGATCATGCCACAATTGAGAAGGATGTTTTGGAGCATGTCATAAAGCCGGTTGTACCCTCAGCCATGTTGGATGAGAATACCCGTTATTATATCAACCCGACCGGCCGTTTTGTGATAGGCGGTCCGCAGGGAGACTGCGGGCTGACCGGACGCAAGATCATCGTTGATACTTATGGCGGTATGGCCCGCCATGGAGGCGGGGCCTTTTCCGGAAAGGACCCCACCAAAGTAGACCGTTCGGCTGCGTATGCGGCCCGTTATGTTGCCAAGAACATCGTTGCAGCCGGAATAGCTGATCGCTGCGAGATTCAGCTGGCTTACGCCATCGGGGTGGCCCGCCCGGTATCGGTAAGGGTTGAGACTTTCGGCACCGGCAAGATTTCCGATGAGAAAATAATTGAGTTGATAGAGAATAATTTTGATCTCCGCCCCGGGGCCATCATAAAGGATCTACAGTTAAGAAGGCCGATTTATAAAAAGACTGCGGCTTACGGCCACTTTGGCCGCAATGATCCCGATTTCACCTGGGAGCATATCGACAAAGCCGAGGCGTTAAGACAGCAGGCCGGATTATAGATATAGTCTTAAATGAAGACTGTGCCGCAGGTTCATGACGACGTCAACAGCCCCCGGGGCTGGGTCGCATCCATCTGCGGTCTCGTTTTTTGCCACCCATCAACGGAAAAGGATCTGAGAAATGCGTTGTGTGCAAGTTCTCATTAATCTGCCCAGTTCCCGAATGGACAATTATCTGACCTACCGGGTGCCTGATCATATAACCGAGCAGGAGCTGTTTGGCAGGCGCGTTCTGGTTAAACTGGGGGCCCATGTGGCTGAAGGCTATGTAGTGGCCGATGGCGCCCCGGATATAGGGCAGGCCATGAAGCCGGTCTTGCAGGTACTCGATCAACAGGCCGTCATCAACGCCAAGATGCTGGACCTGGCTCAATGGATGGCTGCCGACTATTTATGCCCGCTTTCAGTAGCCTTAGGCGCCATGCTGCCCAGACCCCTGCACCGCAAGCGAGGGCAGGTGGTAGTGCCCTTGGTAGAGCCTGATGAGAGGCATGACAGCCGGGAAATCAGCTCCTCCGCCAGGGAGCTCATGGAGCAGCTGTGGTGTTTCGGGCCTTTGGGATATCAACAGGCTTTAACCCTTTTAGGCCAGGATGAGCTGCAGTTTTTGGCGGAACAAGGCTGGATCACACTATCCAGTTATTATAAAATGCAGACGCCGCTGCCGGAGCGATATTACGCGCTTGGCGACTTTGACCCGGAAAAGGATGAAGCTTTATTATCCAAAAAAGCCCCCCGGCAGGCTGAAGCTTTGCATATCTGCCGGCAAAAGGGTTTAGTCGAGGCCCGGGCTCTGGAAAAAATAGTGCCCAAATCCAGCCTGGAGGCTTTGCTGAAAAAAGGCTGGCTGCGCCTGACCGCCCCCGCAGCTGTTGCTGCAGCCGGGAAACAAATTTTGACCGCAGAACAGCAGGCAGTTATGACTGCGCTTGAGCCCAGTCTGGAAAAAAGCCGGTTTACCGCCTGGCTTTTACACGGGGTTACAGCCAGCGGGAAAACCGAGGTCTATCTTCAAGCTATTCAAAAAGTGATAGACTGCGGCCGGCAAGCTATCATGCTGGTCCCCGAAATAGCATTGACCAGGCATCTGGAACAGGTTTATCGCCTTCGCTTTCCGGA
>NZ_DIPG01000129.1:22259-25333 GCF_002426325.1 Syntrophomonas sp. UBA5494
GCCCAGGTGGTTTTGGGCACCCGCTCAGCGCTCTTTGCTCCGCTGACCCGGCTGGGCCTGATTATACTGGATGAAGAGCACGAATCCACATACAAACAGGAAGAAACCCCGCGTTACCATGCGCGGGAGGTTGCTCTGGCCCGGGCCCGGCTGGAGCAGGCGACAGTGATAATGGGCAGTGCCACCCCGGCACTGGAAAGCTATTATAAAGCTCTACAGGGCGAGTACAGGCTATTGACTATGTCAGGCCGCATCGCCCCCGCCCGTTTGCCGCGGGTGACGATTATAGATATGCGCCGGCATTATCGTCAGGGGCGGCATAGTGCGATATCGGCTGAACTCAGGGAGGCTATATCCGCACGATTGGAGCAAGGCCAACAGACCATACTGTTCTTGAACCGGCGTGGTTATTCACCGGTAACTATATGCCGTATGTGCGGCCAAAGTCTTATGTGCCCGCACTGTGCAGTGTCATTGAGCTATCATCAGGACAGCAATGGTTATTTATGCCATTACTGCGATTACCAACAGGAGGTAATTGAGGTCTGCCCTGCCTGCGGCCTGCCGGCTCTTAGCCCTCTGGGTTATGGCACACAAAAAGTGGAAGCAGAAGCAGCCGCCTTATTTCCCGACGCTCGAGTCGGACGCCTGGATATGGATAGCAGTCGCAAGTCCGGGGCTCAAAAAAGCATATTAAATAGTATGAAAACGCGCCAGATAGATATCTTGATCGGCACCCAGATGGTAGCCAAAGGATTGGATTATCCCGGAGTAAGCCTGGTCGGTATCGTGGATGCCGATATTACCCTTAACCTGCCCGATTTTCGTGCCTACGAACGCACCCTGCAGCTGGTGGTACAGGCATCCGGACGGGCCGGACGCGGGCAAGACCCGGGAGAGGTTTTGATACAGACCTACAATCCCGAGCATGCAGTGATCCAGATGGCTGCCGCCCAGGACTACGAAAGTTTTTATCGCACCGAGATTGAGTCGCGGAGGGTTTTGCAATACCCGCCCTTTACCCATATCATGCGTATAGTGGTTTGGGATGGACAGGAAAAACGGGCCCAGCAAACAGCCGCAGACATTTTTTCATGGATTTATGAGATAATAGATGCCAAAGAAGATCAGATCATGGTTCTCGGGCCGGCACCCTGCCCCATTTCCCGTCTGCGCGGGAAATACCGGCAACAGATAATGATAAAAGCTCAAAACCGTTCTTTATTAAGCAGTATTGGGCTCTCCCTCAAGCGGTTGAAATATCCGCCGGGTGTGCGCATAGAGATAGATATAGACCCGATGTCAACCTTATAGACTAAAAAGGGGCAATAAAACTAACCGTTGTTATGTAAGGAGAGTGTTTAATGGCTGTATACCAAGTGTTGAAACTGCCCAATGAAACCTTGCGGACCCGTTCCGCGGCTGTCGCCAAAATCAATGACGGCATACTACGGGTTCTGGATAATATGCGCGACACCCTCTATGCTGAAGAGGGCCTGGGGTTGGCAGCCCCGCAGATTGGGGTCTTAAAACGCCTGATCGTGATTGATACCGGGGAACAGTTTATTGAGTTGATCAACCCCGAAATAATCGAGCGGGAAGGTGAGAAGACCGGCACTGAAGGCTGCTTGAGTGTACCCGGCATAATAGGGCGGGTGTCACGCTCCCTGTATGTCAAAGTACGGGGTTTAAACCGCCAGGGTGAAGAAGTCGAGATTGAGGGCAGTGATTTATTGGCCAAGGCCTTGCAGCATGAGATTGATCATTTAGACGGCATTCTGTTCATTGACAAGGCCATTGAAACCAGGAGAGAACGATGAGGATTTCGAATTGAAGATTGTATTTATGGGAACAGCACAATTTGCGGTGCCAGCCTTGCAAGCCTTGCTCGAATCCGGGCAGGAAATAGCGGGGGTTATAACCCAGCCCGATAAACCACGGGGGCGGGGGCATAAACTAGCTTTTAACCCCGTAAAGGAGTATGCCGTCAAGCAAAACCTGGAGGTGTTTCAGCCCGCCAGGATTGACTCCGAGCCGGCCTTGCTCAAAATCAGCGAATGGCAGCCGGAAATGATTGTAGTGGTGGCTTACGGGCAGATCATACCGGCGCGTATCCTGTCGCTGCCCGTACATGGATGCATCAATGTACATGGTTCCTTACTTCCCCGTTACCGGGGGGCGGCCCCCATACAACGCGCCCTGATGGCCGGGGAAGCCGTGACCGGGGTGACCACCATGTACATGGACCAGGGTCTGGATACCGGGGACATGATAAAAAAAGCCACAGTGCCCATTGACGGTGATATCGATTATGGGGAACTGCACGACAGGTTGGCTGAGGTGGGGGCTGATTTATTGCTGGAGACAATCGCAGCCGTCGCTGACGGTACTGCGGCTCGAGAAAAACAGGACTCCAGTCAGGCTACCTACGCACCGGTGTTGAGAAGCAATGATGAACTGATCTGCTGGCAGATGACAGCCCAGCAAATTCATAATCAGATTCGGGCCTTGAGTCCGCTGCCCGGCGCTTATACCTCCATAGAGGGAAACAAGCTCAAGGTTTATAAGAGCCGGGTGACCAGCCTTAGCGACGAAGGTACGCCGGGTCTGGTAAAGACTACCGGCAGCGGTTTCCTGGTGCAAACCGGGCAGGGGCTGGTGGAATTGTTGGAAGTGCAAAAAGAAGGCCGCAAGCGCATGCCGGCCCGCGATTTCGCGGCGGGTCAGCGCATACCAGCAGGCCTCATCCTGGGAAGCTGAGGGCTGGGTGATGCAAGCCAAAAAACGTCTTTATATCGGTCTGCTGAGTGTCAGCCTGATCATGGTGATCGGGATAGCCGCTCTGGTCTGGTACCTATTCGCCAACCGTGAAGCGCTGGTCAACCAGGTGGTACTTTTGAGCCTGGCGCTTATAGCAGCGGTGATATTTGCCATTTTGGGAATCGGCATTCTGGGTATCGTGATCATGATTATTCGCTCTAAAACTGTGCCCTCGCTGGAGAACTTAACCCAATGGGCCAATGAAATGCTGTTTCCTCTGGCTTTGTTGACCGGCAAATTTTTTGGCATAGAAA
>NZ_DIPG01000024.1:0-9801 GCF_002426325.1 Syntrophomonas sp. UBA5494
ACAAGAGGTCTCCTTTAAGATCCGCTTCTTTATCGAGCATTATGACGATAAAGAAGCGGATCTTAAAGGAGACCTCTTGTATGTTGGCGAGGATGCCAATGGGGTGAAGGTTTATGCTTTCGGAGCAGGGGCCAATTATGAATTAGCTCCTGCTATCATCGCTGACCTTCGCGACCTGTTCGGTTTTAGTGAAGAGGAATTGGTTGCCCGGGCCGTATCAATACCTGGTAATCTGTTGTTTTATGGCCTCAATTACCTGCCGCCCTGACTGGGAGGCAGATATCTGCAAAATCTGTTAGCCTATCATCTGGCTGGGAAGCAGTATGAACATATAAAAGAAGAGACCCTGGCGTTTAAGGCTGAACTGCAATCCAAATGGCAATAATCATAATACACGCGGGTGGATCTGCTATTGCAGGGGGGCAAGTGATAAGGGATAATAGTGGGGTAGATGGCAGCGGGAGGGAATCAGGTGGCAGCACCCATTCAAGATGTGATACCGGGCAGCATAGCCGAAGATATCGGCCTTGAAACCGGTGACAGCCTATACTCTATCAACGGACAGATTATACACGATATTCTCGATTATCAGTTCGCGGTACAAGACGTCTTCCTTGAAGTGGAAGTGCATAAACCGAATGGTGAAACCTGGCTGATAGAGGTTGAAAAAGAAGAAGATGAGGAGCTGGGATTGATTTTAGACGGCGCCATCTTCGACCCGATGAAAGTATGCAGAAATCGCTGCCTGTTTTGCTTTGTCGATCAACTTCCGCCGGACCTGCGCCCTACTTTGCAGATAAAAGATGACGATTACCGCCACTCCTTCCTGTTTGGCAATTTCATAACCCTTACCAATTTGCAGCAGTCGGATTGGGACAAGATTCTAGCCATGCGGCTGAGTCCGCTGTACATCTCCATACATGCCATGCGGCCGGCAGTGCGGGCCAGGATGCTGAAACATAAAAAGGGTCTTAATATAAGGGAGGATTTAGAGCGCCTTTACCGGAGCGGCATAGAAATTCATACCCAAATTGTCTTGTGTCCGGGCATTAATGACGGAGAAGTATTAGAGGAGACTATCGAACAGCTGGCTGGTTTTTACCCCAGTGTCCTGTCAATAGGCATTGTTCCGGTGGGATTGACCAAACATCGCCAGGGATTGCCGGACCTAAAACCGGTGACTCCGGAGCAGGCGGCCAGGCTAATCACCCGGGTCAACGCCTATCAACAGCGCTTTCGCCGCGAATACGGGCTCGGCCTGGTATACTTGGCCGACGAGTTTTATCTGAACGCCGGCCAAACCGTTCCCGGCAGCAGTTACTATGATAGTTTTGAACAATTGGAGAATGGGATCGGTTTAGTGCGCCTTTTGTGGGATGAATTCGCCCAGGCCGAAAAAGGGCTGCCTGATGCGGTGCCGCCCCGGCAGACTCATATTGTCACCGGCGTTTCAGGGACAATCGCCTTACAGCCCATAGTCGAACGCTTAAACCAGGTTGCCGGGGTGGCGGTACACCTCATACCAGTTGTCAATAGCTTCCTGGGATCGAGCATTACCGTAACCGGACTGTTGACCGGCGGGGATATAATCAAAACCCTGGGAAACCAATATAAGGGGAAAAATGTCCTTCTTCCGGAAATCATCCTGAAAGCCGGCGAAGAGCTGCTGTTGGATGATATCTCGGTGGCAGATATAATAAGAGCATCAGGGGCTGAGATCAGGGTGGTGCCAATAAAGGCCCGGGACCTTGTCGATGCCGTCTTACATAAATAGTATAGAAAAACGGAGAGTAATACATGTCTAAACCGGTTGTTGCCATTGTGGGCAGGCCCAATGTAGGAAAATCAACCCTGTTTAACCGCCTGGCAGGAAAGCGCAAAGCCATCGTAGAAGATATACCCGGGGTTACCCGCGACCGCCTTTATGATGTTTCAGAATGGCTGGGCCGGGACTTTATCATTATCGATACCGGCGGGCTGCGCTTTGAAGAAGTGGATACCATCGCCCGCGGGGTGCAATTGCAGGCGGAGATCGCCGTTGATGAGGCTGATGTAATCGTCTTCGTATTGGATGCCCGGCAGGGTATCACCTCTGAAGACGAACAGGTGGCCGAGATGCTGCGCCGCTCCCGTAAACCGGTGATACTGGCGGCTAACAAAGTTGAGAATTTCGACCGCCAGTTGGAATGGATGGACTTCTACCGCCTCGGCTTGGGCGATCCCATTCCTATTTCCGCCATGCACGGCCTCAATACCAACGACCTGCTGGATGCGGTGATAGCCAACTTTGGTCCTCCGCAAGACTATGATGAAGACCCTGAAGCAGTTAAGATCGCCATTGTGGGGCGTCCCAACGTGGGAAAATCGTCTTTGGTCAACGCCCTCCTGGGCGAGCAGCGGGTTATCGTCAGCGAGATACCGGGAACCACCCGGGACTCCATCGACACTCCTTTCGAGTACGGAGGGAACCGCTATATATTGATTGATACGGCCGGCATTCGCAAAAAATCCCGCATCAAAGAGGCCACTGAAAAATACAGTGTAATCCGCACCTTGAAAAGCATGGAAAGAGCCGATGTGGTCTTGATCATGCTGGATGCGGTGGAAAAAGTAACTGAGCAGGATCAGCGCATCGCGGGATACGTACACGAACAGAACAAGGCCAATATCGTGGTGGTCAACAAGTGGGATGCGGTCAATAAAGATGAGCATACCATGAACCGCTATGACAAGGATATCCGCGAAGATTTGAAATTCCTGGCCTATGCCCCTATCCTGTATGTATCCGCACTGACCCGCCAGCGCATCTTCAAGATCATCGAACTGGTGGATTTTGTAGTGGAGCAGTACAACCGCCGCGTTGCTACGGCTGAACTCAATCGGGTAATAAATGAAGCCATACTGCTCAACCCCCTGCCGGGAGGCAGCAAGCGGGTGAAGATTTTCTATACCACACAGGTGACTACTGCGCCGCCTACTTTTGTGCTGTTTTGCAGCGACCCGGAACAGGTGCACTTTTCTTATCTGCGCTACCTGGAAAACGTACTGCGCCAGAATTTCGGCTTTGAAGGTTCACCGCTGCGTTTGTTGGTGCGCAAAAATACCTCCAAGTTTCAATAAATGGCGCGAGGTGAGGTTTGTAAGAGGGGATGAGGTCATGAATGATTGGGTTTTACTCTTATTAAGTTATTTGCTGGGGGCTGTTCCGTTTTCTTACCTGTTTGGCAAATATCTGGGGAAAGTGGATATATCCCAGCGCGGCAGCGGAAATATCGGGGCTACCAATGTTCTGCGCTCGACCAAAATATCAGTGGCGGTTCTGGCCCTTATGGGAGACCTTTTGAAAGGATTGATCGCCGCGTGGATAGGGCTCGCCTGGGGTGGGCCGGTTGTAGCTGCGGCCTGCGGAGTTTTTGTGGTGGTAGGCCACTGTTATACGATTTTTTTGTCCTTCAGGGGTGGCAAAGGGGTTGCCACCGCTGCCGGGGTTATTCTATTTTTGATGCCCCAGATTTTCTTGGTCCTGGTGGCCGTCATGATTTTATCAGTGGCTTTAACCCGCTATGTGTCGCTGGGGTCAGTATTGGCCGCGGCCTTGTTACCAATATTATGCCTGATATTGATAAAACCGTGGCCTTTCACCGTAATGAGCTTTTTCCTGGCCGCCCTGGTCCTGTTCAGGCATCATTCCAATATCAAAAGATTGATTTCAGGCCAGGAAGCGCGCATAACAGATAAGGCGGTTTAACCGCCAGCGAATGGGGAGATTTGGGATGGAAAAGGTTTGCGTAATGGGAGCTGGCAGTTGGGGTACCGCGCAGGCTCTGGTTTTAAATCAGAATGGATTCGCCACCACCCTCTGGGGCAGGCCTGATGAAGTCAAATTAATCGCGGACGAGAGAGAAAACCGGCGCTATCTGCCAGGTTTGCCCATACCCGGAGAGATACAGCTGACCTCTGATCTGGCTGAAGCCATAAAGGATGCGCGGATGATAGTCGCGGCGGTGCCTTCGCAGGCGGTTCGCGAAATACTGCAAGAGCTGCGCCCTTTTTATCAGCCCGGAACCATCCTGGTCAATACCGCTAAAGGCATTGAAATCGCCAGCGGGATGAGATTGAGCCAGGTGGCTGCCGATGTGATGGGTGATGGCATTTTGGGAAGCTACGCAGTCATTTCCGGACCCAGTCATGCCGAAGAAGTGGCTCGCTGCATTCCCACCGCGGTGACTGTGGCTTCTGCCTGTGAAGAGACCGCTTTTTTTGTGCAGGATGCCTATATGTCCCGCCATCTGAGGGTTTATACCAATCTGGATTTGGCCGGAGTGGAACTGGGGGGGGCCTTGAAGAACATTATCGCCCTGGCGGCGGGCATGGTCGTCGGGCTGGGCTATGGCGACAATTCGGTGGCGGCCTTGATGACCCGGGGTCTGACGGAGATTATCCGCATGGGGGTGAAAATGGGCGGTGATTATCGTACCTTTACAGGGCTGAGCGGCATGGGCGACCTGGTGGTGACCTGCTGCAGCGATTACTCCCGCAACCGGCGCTTTGGCATATTGATCGGTCAAGGTCATAGCCTGACAGATGCGCTCCAGCAGATTGGTATGGTAGTGGAAGGTTTGCATACCACCAGAGTGGTTGAACGCCTGGCTGATGAATTGGGGATTGAAATGCCCGTTACCCGGGCCTGTTATAATATACTGTATAATCATGTGCCGGTATCGCAGGAAGTGATAAATATCATGTGTCGTGCCAAGCGGCATGAAATGGAACAACTGGTTGATTAGGCTTTGAGATGATGCCCGGGTCGAATTAGACACCGGGAGATTATAACACTATTTCTGATGCCCTAAAACTGAGAATTATAGAGTGTGGACAAAACCGCACTTTTTTTCTTTTCTGGTTATATTACCGAATATTGATAAATATATTTGTACTGTTATAGCGTCATGGGATATTAAGGGGTGTCTTGCGTCGGAGGGAGGATGCCTTTTAAAGTCTGAAACAAGGGAGGGAAAAAGAGAAGTGGATAGTAACAATATCTTGAACGATATCGCCGAAAGAACCGGAGGCGATATCTATTTGGGAGTCGTAGGCCCCGTAAGATCAGGTAAGTCAACCTTTATTAAACGTTTCATGGAGCTCATGATTATCCCCAATATCAAAGACGTATATGATCGGGAAAGGGCTGTAGATGAACTTCCCCAGAGTGGTGCTGGGAAAACCATCACAACCACCGAACCCAAATTTGTCCCCAATGAAGCTATCGAAATTACCACGCAGAGCGGCGTGAGCTTCAAGGCTCGCCTGGTTGACTGTGTGGGATATGCGGTTGAAGGGGCACTGGGTTACGTAGAGGATGAAGAGCCTCGCATGGTTAGAACTCCCTGGTTTGACTATGAGGTACCCTTCGAAGAGGCGGCCGAAATAGGGACCAGGAAGGTCATTGTAGATCATTCCACCATCGGGATCGTAGTGACTACTGACGGCTCCATCAGTGATATTCAGCGCAACTACTACGTCCCGGCGGAGGAAAGAGTTATTCAGGAACTCAGAGAGCTCAACAAACCATTTATAGTTGTATTGAATTCGGTAAACCCCTATAGCACTGAAACCCTGAGTTTGGCCGAGGAGTTGGGGGAAAAATACGGCGTCAGTGTCACACCCATGGATGTGGCCCGCATGTCCATGGAACAGATCTATGGGCTTTTGGAAGAAGCCTTGTATGAATTCCCGGTTCATGAAATAAACATCAAGCTCCCCGGTTGGGTGGATGAACTGGATGAAGACTTCTGGCTCCGGGACGGCCTGGAAACCGCTATCCGCGATATCTTAAACGATATTCGCAAAGTTCGGGACATCGATCAGGCCATCGAAAAGCTTTCTATTGTTGATAACATAAGCTATGTGAGCTTAGAGGAAATGAACCTTGGTACTGGAACCGCCTCCATAGATGTAACCGTGCCGGAGGAATTATTCTATCGTTCCCTGAGTGATGTCAGCGGTTTTGCAGTTGAAGGCACCCAGGATATCATGCGCTTGATGAAAGACCTCAGTATCGCCAAAAAGGAATATGACAAAGTGTCCTCCGCCCTCACTGAGGTGCAGGAATCCGGTTATGGCGTAGTCACACCGAGACTTGAGGAAATGCTCCTGGAAGAACCTGAACTGATCCGCCAGGGAAGTCGTTTTGGGGTCAGGCTAAAGGCCAAAGCCCCTTCACTGCACCTTATACGTGCGGACATTACCACTGAAATCACGCCTATTATTGGAACCGAGAAGCAATGTGAGGAGTTGGTGCGCTACATACTGGATGAGTTTGAAGAAGATCCCGCCAAGATCTGGGAATCCAATATTTTCGGAAAGTCCCTGCATGATCTGGTCAGAGAAGGGATACAGAACAAGCTGCACCGTATGCCCGAAAACGCCCAGCTGAAACTGCAGGATACCCTGCAGCGCATTGTCAACGAAGGCAGCGGAGGTTTGATCTGCATCATCGTGTGAATGTACCTCAACAAAAAGCTTCAACCGGCCTGAAGGCCGGTTTTTTGTTTTCTGCCTGCATGTAATCTGTCGCAGGACGGAAAGCATCAAGGACTATTATCGGACCATGGGCAACTTATATAGGGTGGCACCAACACTAGATACGATCATCTTTAAAAAAGGATGTTATTAATGTATATCCGAGAATTGATTGTGCTACTACAACCTGCCCTGATTCAGTGTTAACTATGAATGAGAACAAGTTTATGATAAAGGGAATCTCAGTTTGAAAATAAAATAAATAACTACTTGCTATTAATCCCAAGGGTATTCCCAAAATGAAAAATTTTTGAAAATTGATGCGCCATACTCCGCTTTTATGGATTTCGAATAAAAGATGCTCACAGAAGCCAAGTATTATACCAATAAGTAAATATAATACAAACTGGGCTAAATAAAAGAGTGTTAATGCATATGATTGAATACTCAATAGTTTGATGTGAGCAAGCGGAATTTGGCTCGTAGTAAGAATTATAGTTATTAGAAACATATAGACTAAATATACTATGGGATTTCTTCTCATGTCTAAACCTCACTTACCGTCATCATGGATCTTTGTCTTTAATCCTCCTTTGCCCTAATAATACGATAATGCGTTTAACAAGTTAACGCACACATGATGTATCCGCTCTACTTTCCTTATCATTCTATATATATTAAACTATACCATTTTTGTTATTTTGATGGGATCATTCTCCTATTTGCCCATGTTCCGATACCCCTGTCCCATTAAAAATGTGTATAATTCGTCCAATAATATTTGTCGAATAAACACCGTCGTGATATAATGTCCGTTATACGGAAGCAGATATCTACCCAGAGGGGACAGGAGGGCTGTTGCATTATGCCGGCAAAATATTACCTGGTAAGAGATGATATTCTGCCCGAAGCCATCGTTAAGACCGCACAAGTCAAGGAAATGCTGGCTAAAGGGGATGCCGAATCCGTCCTGGATGCGGTCAATAAACTGGGCCTGGCACGCAGTACCTTTTACAAGTACAAGGACGGAGTCAATGCTTTTTTTGACGCCAAAAGCCTGGAGATCATTAATATATCGTTGCTTCTGCGCCACATTTCAGGTATTCTATCAGGGGTGCTGAATAGTATTGCCGCCTACCGAGGCAATGTGCTCACCATTAACCAAAATCTCCCCCTTAATGGAATGGCACTGGTGACAATTTCCTTAAGCGTTGAAGAATTAAGCATATCGGTGGAAGAGCTTATGACGCATCTGGGAGGGCTGAATGGCGTAGTTCGTGCTGAAATTGTTGGCAGAGGTTGAAACAGGAGGTCGCAACATGATTTACATTGGATTGCTGGGATGCGGAACGGTAGGTTCCGGCGTCGTCAAACTACTCAAGCAGAATGAATATACCATCACCCAACGCGCCGGGGAGAATATCCAAATCAAACGCGTAATGGAACGGGATGTCGATAAATGCCGGCAGCTTGGCCTTGACCCCGACTGCATAACCAGCAGTATCGAAGATATACTCAATGATGAAGAAATTCAGATTGTGGTTGAACTGATCGGGGGCATACAGCCCGCTCTGGACTATATACTCGAGGCCATGCGCAGGGGCAAGCACGTGGTGACAGCCAACAAAGACCTGATTGCCGAGCATGGCCGCATCATCTTTGAAACCGCGGCCGAGTACAAAGTGGATTTCTATTTTGAGGCCAGCGTTGCCGGAGGGATCCCCGTCATCTATCCACTCAAGCAATCCTTGGCGGCCAATCGCATCAAAGAGGTTATTGGCATATTAAACGGCACTACCAATTATATTCTAACCAAGATGTCCCGGGAAGGCCGGCCTTTTGCCGAGGTACTGGCTGAAGCGCAGGCTCTGGGTTATGCCGAGGCCGACCCAACTGCAGATGTGGGAGGGCTTGACGCCGCCCGCAAAATTGCGATCTTGTCTTCCATTGCCTTCAATAGCAGGGTAACCCTTAATGATGTCTATGTTGAGGGAATAACCTCCATTACCCCGGCAGACATCCGTTATGCCAGGGAATTGGGCTATGTGGTCAAGCTTCTGGCGGTGGCCAAAGAGAATGAGCAAGAACAGTTGGAGATTCGGGTTCATCCCGCGTTTATTCCCGCCAACCACCCCCTGGCGGCAGTCAATGACGTTTTTAACGCAGTGTTTGTTTATGGCGATGCGGTAGGTGAAGTGATGCATTATGGACGCGGCGCAGGTCAGCTTCCCACTGCCAGTGCGGTAGTGGGGGATATAATCGACATCACCCGCAATATCCAGCACGACATCAGCCTGCGCATTGGCTGCACCTGTTATGAGGAACGTACCATACTCAATATAAACCAGCTCAGCGCGGAGTTTTATATACGCATGACAGTTACAGACCGCCCCGGCGTTCTGGCTGGCATTGCCGGCGTGTTTGGCAACAACAATGTCAGCATCGCTTCCGTGATTCAGAAAACCAGCAGCGGTCAGTGTGCCGAACTGATCCTCATCACCCACAAGGTTCAAGAACACAACCTGCGCGATTCGCTGGCAGTTTTGCAGGGCATGAGCATTGTCAGCAGGATAGATAATGTCATCAGGTTGGAAGGCACCGACCGAATGGAGGCTTAGCCCGGATGGTCACAGTTCGAGTCCCGGCCAGCAGTGCCAATCTGGGAACTGGATTCGATACGCTGGGATTGGCCCTGCAGCTTTACTTATCTGTTACCGCTTATGACCATAAAGGAAAAGTACGGCACAGCGATGAAAACCCAACCAGCTCCGGCGACCTGCTCCACCAGGCCATGGAAGTTGTGTTTACCCAAGCCGGCTTCCCTATGCCCCGATTGGAACTGGAGATTGACAGCCAGATCCCGGCGGGGAAGGGGTTGGGAAGCAGCGCGGCAGTCATTATCGCGGGGATGTATCTGGCCAATCACCTGTCAGGCAACCCCTTTTCAGAGCAGCAGCTGCTCGCCTGGGCGCTGGCCCTGGAAGGTCATGCTGACAATATAGTTCCGGCTGTAGCGGGAGGGTTAACCACCGCCATGGTCTTAGACCATCAGGTGTATTACCAGAAGGTGGCCTTGCATGATGATATCAGGGTTATCATTGCGGTGCCCGACTTTATTGTGCCCACCCGGGAAGCCCGGGCGGTTCTGCCCCGGGAGGTGCCCTGGAGGGACTGCGTGCGTCATCTGCAGCAGGCCTGTTTCGTGGTGCAGAGCCTGGCTAACGGTGATTACCGGCACCTGAGTCTGGCAATGGATGATGACATTGTCCAATCCTCGCG
>NZ_DIPG01000033.1:0-4980 GCF_002426325.1 Syntrophomonas sp. UBA5494
CTCAAACCTGCATTGGTGCAAGTCGCCCATGCAGCCGTGAAGTCGGATAAGTCTCCTTACTACAAAGTCAAGTACGAACGCATTGCGAAAAGGAGAGGCAAAAAAAGAGCCATCATCGCCATCGCCAGGATGATCCTTACCGCCGTTTACCATATGTTCGTCACCGGTGAAGAGTGGAATCCAAGCGATTTATACAAGATTGATATGCCACAAAACCTACTGGAAAAACAGAAGGAGAAAGCCATTAAGCAAGCAAAAAAGCTTCTGATTTCCGAGGGCATTATCAAGGAGTCTGACGTTACTGTAGCTTAACCAAATATTCCGTTTTTTGGGGCTTTTTAAGCCTTTGTTTCGTGTACCCTTTTTTCAAGTAATTCGGTTATTTTTCAAGCTATCACCTCTTTCAACCTAGCTATCTTAATAAATATTATATTATAGAATGAGTCGGAAATCAAATATTCTTATTGCTTAAAATAGCTAATCTCACTACTATTATACCCAATTCGCTGTAAAAGGTTAATTTCATAATATACCATATATTTCTAATTTAGCGCAACAGTTTTGACTTCGTTTGACAATCCAAGTGTCCACTTTCCCGGACTGGATGAAATCTATATAGTGTAAGGTGGATTTGATAATGAAAAAATCACCTTACAATTCACTCGGGAAAGGAGGTGTTGAGCATGGCATTGGAGAACAGACCGCTGAACGCCAGGGTGCAGATCCGTTTTGACCTTGGCACGGACGAGGACGGCAAAAAGCTTACCGCGGCAAAGTCTTTGAGCAATATCAAAGCGGATGCCCCCGACCAGGACATCTATGATGTGGTAAGCGCGTTGACCGCCCTGCAGGGATACCCGGTAGTCGGTATCCGTAAGGTGGAACAGTCCGATCTGGTCAACGCGTAGTTGACCGGAAGCCGGCAGACCGAAGGACCTGAAATCCATAGACGAGGAACGGTCCGAACGGAAGGAGGTGAGATGAATGGAGACGGAATTGGAGATGATCTTTAAAACCGGAGCGGGCAAAAGGTTCCGGATCGCGTTTGACAACCCCAGAACCGACGTTGCCCCCGCCGATTTCCAGGCGGCTATGGACCTGGTCATCGGCAAGAACCTTTTTGCCGTGGACGGCGGTGTGACAGCAATCGAAAGCGCACAGACCGTAACGACCCAGACCGAAGCGGTGGAATTTGCCTAATTGTTGAGCGGCAAATTGGAATCCGGTCAAACAGCAGAATATTATCCGGTGAAATAGTAGCATAGAGGCACTTTAATATCAAGCCTGCGCTTTAAATTCTGTAAAAAAGCATTTTGTCATCAGGAAAGAGGAGCAAAGGAAAAGCCACAATGAGCAGAGCATTGTGGCTTGGCTTAAATCATAGACGGTTGTCTTTATCCAGAGTACGCAGAGCTTCAGCGACAGTGGCAGCATCCACGGGATTCAGATACCTGGCCAGGTTTTCGTTGTTCCAAAAGTAGTCACTGTAGTTGGAAAGATCACAGCCGACTCCAAAGGCAGGGATACTGATAAAGTTTCCGTTGGCATACTTACCGACCAGGAAGAAGAAGCCGCTGCGGCTTTCAATCTGAATTTCATAATGGCCGCCATAGTTTCGAAGGCTCTTTACATAGCCATCCCACTCTTCGTACTTACTGCCGATCTTTTCACGGCAACGGAAGGGTATGGGAAAAAGCGAATGAGTAGAATACATCCTAACCCCCCTAACCTAAAGCCAGATTGTTGCTGGCGGCCAGAATTGTGTCAGAGTCAATGGTTTGCCTTTTAAGCTGCGCGCCGAGCATAAGGGCATTGGTCATGGCAGCATTGATAATACGGGGTGCACCCTGACAATAGCCGGCAGCAGCGCGAACAGCAGCTTCATCGATAATAGAGCGGGCGCCGCCGGCAGATTCAATGCGGGAATAGATATACTCCGCTGTTTCGTCAACTGACAGTCCGCAGTAATTGTAGTGAACAACAATACGCTGTTTTAAAGCTTCATGCACCGGCTTTTCCAGAATACCGTTCATGTGGGGCAAACCGATCATAATCAGGGCGAAGCAGTCGAAAGAGTCATAGTCCTGATTCATCAGCAGCTTGAAATCCCGAAGGATCTTGGTATCAAGATATTGGCATTCATCAACCGCCACGAGGATCGTCTTGTGTTTTTCCTTCATGAGGTAACGGACCCTGTCCTGGATTGCCTTGAACATTTCCGTTTTTCGATTGCCCGGTTCAAGACCCAGCTGTACACAAAGATGTCGGTAAAACTCCGTAACACTGATGGTGGAAAGGCAGGTGTAGGTCATTTGGCAAAGGTTTGGGTTCAGGCTTTCCGCAAAGCAGCGCAGGGCATAGGTCTTCCCCATACCGGGCGGCGCGGTGAAAAGGCCGATCCCCCTTGTGCTTTTCAGGAAGGAAAGCCGATTTTGCATTTCAAGATGATCTCTGGACTGAAATGCTGTTTTAACCGGTGAAGATTTATCAAAAGGGTTAAAGGTAAGGCCGTAAAAATGGTTATACATCGTTGGTACCTCCGTTCATGGAATAGTCGATGGAAAAAGCGTTTTCTCTCTTTGTACGGGAGTTCTCCACCTTGTTGGTGGGACGTATGGGATAGCGCTTCCCATCATAAAGGATATAGGCGTTTTTCATATCATCGGGAAGGAAGCGGATTTCCACTTTCATGCGAATAAACTGCATGGGAACATCGTAGGAAACCGAGTCAATGGAGACCGTAGAATCATTGTTCACTTTTCGTATGATGCGATTCATAAAGCATTCATTCAGCCATTCCCGGCTCCTGGGGAAGCGAATACGGTCCAGATGCCTTGAGTAACGCTCCATGGGCGTTTCACCGATATCCCGGTTGACGGTATTGTTGCGCGCTCTGACATAGTCAGCCAGCAACCGGTTGAGTTGCTCCAGCGACTCCACCTCAGAGGGGTCAAAGCCGTTCAGCCAGGTATCTTTTACCGTACGAAATGATCTTTCAACCTTCGCCTTGGCAGCCCCGTCCCTTACCGGGGCATGGATTTCCACAATGCCCAGGGAGCCAAGGATCATTGTCAGCTGCCCGTTGGAGTAGGACGACCCGTGATCGGTATACAGCTTGTTGCAAATACCGCAGCGCGCAATGGCCTCTTTGAGGACAACTTGAAAATTATACGCATTATCGTGGTAGAAAAACCGTGCGCCAACGATAAGCCTGGAGTGGTCATCCACAATGTGAAACAAATACGTTCTCCTCTTTACTCCGTTCTCTGTTATGTATATGCTGTAACAGGTATCCGCCTGATACATGCTGCAGGGGAACTCCTCTTCAAAAGCTTTGCGGTCCTTCATGTTTGGATTTCTTGCGGACTTCAGGTCGTTTTTCTTGATGAAACGCTGCACCGTGGAGAGGGATACTTCCGACTGCTTGATGAAGCCATCGGCAATAAGCCTGGTGTAGATCAGCGTTGCATTGATGCGGGGAAACTCCTGTTTCAGCCGAAATATCTCAGCAACGGCCGTATCCGGAAGAACACGGGACATACCGGAATCGGAACGGGGCCTTGGCATGAGACCATCCATTCCATCCCTTTTGTATCGGACCTCCCATTTTTCAAACGTATTGTAGTTCAAGCGTACCTCCTTACCATCCGGCATTTTCAGCGGCCTTTCCGCCACTTTTTTGTAGTAAGCCGTTTTGCTGGGTTCGGTAAACAGCTCCTGGATTACAGGAGCTATGACAGCAAAGCGTACATGTGCGATTTTTACTGCCTCGCTGTATGATTTGTCGTTAAACGTGTCTTGCATGACACATATCACCTCCAGCAGATATCATAACAAGGGCGGGAGCGGAAAAGAATTCCGATGTTATGTGAATGGGCAAATACAAAAACGTGGGCAAGTCATCCTGGAGCAGAATATGCCTTTCTTACGTGGGATGAGCCTTGCAGAAAAGAAACACCCGCTAACTGAAAAAATTCTTTCAGGCCATACGAAAAGTTCCTATCATAAAAGGAGTCCAGGAACTCCAGCGATGAGGTATATGCATCCTCCAGGAGGCCCAGCCATATCTTCTTGTGCCTGAGGAAAAGCTCCTTCCATGAGTAGAGAGTAGAAACACAGATGCCATATTTGGCGCATATACCTTCTACTGTAAGGAAACGGGTGTAATAATCTCTCACTACTGCAAGAATGAAAAGAAAGCTGTAGGATTGATAAGGGATGATCGATTCCGGCAGTATGGCATGAGTATGCCCACAAGAGGAACACTTGTATCTTGTAATCTCAATACGGTATGTTATTGCGGCTCCATTTTCAAAAGAAATCAGCCAGCGGCCATATACGGCATGCTTTTTCCAATCAGGATCTTTTGTACTGCACCATGGGCAGCTGTGTTCCCCGGGTCTGAACTCAGCCATATATTTGTTGAATAGGTCCTCAGCAGACAGATTTTTTAAATTTAGCTTGCATAACAGTCCAAAACCTCTTATCATAGTAGTGTACCTCAGTACATCAGGGGGTTATCCCTCTGGTTGATCCATGCTCCTTAAGGCGCATGGGCAAAAGAGAGAAAGAGGCAGCTGTCGTGGGCGTACACTCTTTCTCTTTTTTCATATACGGATAACTATACGGTATATAATGTACAAAGGTCAATACTTACTGATAAAAAAGTGCCGTATATTACGGCATACAAATAACTGATATGTATTAAGCAAACAGAAATCAATTTGCTGTTTGTTTGCTGATTTAGTAGAATTTAAAATGAAGCACTACACCCTGTACAATCTATGAAGTATTTTGCTTTCAGCATCTGCCGTCCGGATTTATTCTCAGTCATAATTCCGGTGATCCGATTCGATTCCACAACACAGTCTGAAACATAGGAATGGAGCAACAGAGCTGCACCGGCTTCCAATACCGCCCTTTGCGCTGCCAGTTTGTAAATTTCAGGGTCAAAGGGGATATTTCCACTTGGATAATCGG
>NZ_DIPG01000072.1:0-10374 GCF_002426325.1 Syntrophomonas sp. UBA5494
CAATGCGGCATGGCCAGACTCAAGGGGATGAGAAAGAAATCGGGTGCCAGAGGCAGAAAAGAAGATTCCGCAAAAGCAGTGAAGAGCAGCCCCCAAATGCCGTATTGTTCTAAAAGGCGAACTATTGATTCCCACATACGAGTATATGTTCCTTATTATATTGATAGATGCCATGTTATTATTCCGACACCGGTTGCGGAAAGCATGATCACTGACTACAAACTGTACCGAAAAAATATAGAAAATATATATGACGGTATCAGCTAAAAATAAGCTTAGCATCAGTATATCATAGAATGCAGCCCGGGTTGATGCATAACGGCCACAACTGTATGCTTGCAAAATCGTAGTATGATTTTGGGTGGAGTGATTTATTGCCAGGAAATCAGGTAAATTGAAGCCATTATTGAGAAAAAAGCTGGAAATCAGTAGAATAGTAAAAGACCCTGAAGATGATTGTCTAGGAGGCTGGCAGAATGCATAAAAGGTTGTTTATCCCGGGTCCGGTTGAAGTGCGCCCGGAAGTACTACAGAAGATGGCAAGCCCCATGATCGGGCACCGCAGTAAAGACGCCTCGGCTTTGCAAGGCCGCATCAGCGATAAAATGAGAACCCTGTGGTCCACTCAGCATGAAATCCTATTATCGACCAGCTCCGGCAGCGGATTGATGGAAGGAGCGGTAAGATCCTGCACGGCCAGGAGAGCGGCGGTTTTTTCCGTTGGCGCGTTCGGTAAAAGGTGGTTTGATATTGCGTCCAATAACAATGTTCCGGCTGATTTATTCGAAGTGGAGTGGGGCCAGGCCAATACCCCCGATATGATTGATGAAGTTCTGTCTTCCGGCAAATATGACCTGATCACCATCACCCATAACGAAACCTCCACCGGGGTGATGAATCCGGTTCAGGATATAGCTGCGGTGGTAAAAAGCCATCCTGAGGTAGTCTATTGCCTGGACACCGTCAGTTCAACCGGAGGCACCCCGATTCATGTTGATGATCTGGGGGTTGATATCTGCATAACTTCAACTCAAAAGGCCCTGGGTCTGCCGCCCGGAATGGCCGTTTGCACCTTTTCGCAGAAGGCCATCGAGCGCGCCAAGGAAGTCCCTTTCCGCGGCTACTATTTGGATCTGCTGCAGCTATATGAATATATCAGGAATAAGGATCACCAGTATCCTTCGACACCTTCTTTAAGTCATATGTATGCCCTGGATTTTCAGCTGGAACGCATCCTCACCGAGGGTCTGGAAAAACGCTGCGAAAGACACCGGCAGATGGCGGAGTATGTCAGGTCATGGGCCAGGAAGTATTTTGCCCTGTTTGCTGACGAGCGCTACCTCTCCGATACCTTAACCGCCATCACCAATAACCGCAACATCGATGTGGCCGATCTCAACCGCCAACTGGGAGAGCGGGGATTCCAAATATCCAACGGCTATGGCAAGATGAAAGACAAGACTTTCCGCATCGCCCATATGGCAGATCATACTCTGGAGGATATTCAAGAATTACTGGGGCATATTGAGGATATCCTTCAGCTCGGATCCTGATTATTAATTATTGAGGAGGACTATTATGGCAGTAATCAGACCGTTTCGAGCGCTGCGGCCCATCCCGTCTTTAGTGGACCGGGTGGCTGCACTGCCTTATGACGTGATGAGCAGTGCGGAAGCCAGAGAAATGGTACGCGACAACCCCTACTCATTCTTGCATGTTGATAAAGCGGAAATAGATTTGGAAGCCGGTATCGACCTCTATGATGAGCGGGTTTATGTCAAAGCCAGAAGCAATCTGGACAAAATGGCGGCTGAAGGGGTTTTTATTCAGGACCAAACCGCTCGTTTATATATTTACCGGCAGCAACGGGGGCAGCGCGCACAGACTGGTTTGGTGGCTTGTCTTTCCATAGACGACTACCTCAATGATATTATCAAAAAGCATGAACTAACCCGGGCCGATAAGGAGCAGGACCGCATCCGCCATGTTGACAGCTGTGATGCGCAAACCGGGCCCATTTTCATTACCTATCGCAGCCAGGAGCAAATCAACGCGATAATTCAGGCCTGGATAAGTAGGCACCAGGCCCTTTATGATTTTGTATCCGAGGACGGTATTGGCCATACCGTGTGGAGCATCGACCATGACGAAGTGATTCTGAGTCTGGTGGAGCTGTTCGCCCATATCGACAGGCTGTATATCGCCGACGGCCATCACCGTTCCGCTTCAGCGGTGCAGGTGGGCCTGCAGCGCAGAGCTGATAATCCCCATCATACTGGCCGGGAAGAATACAATTATTTTCTGGCCGTTATTTTCCCCGATCACGATCTCTACATAATGGATTACAATCGCCTGGTTCGGGATTTAAACAATCACAGCCGGGAAGAGTTCTTAAGCCTCTTGGAAAAAGATTTTGAGGTTACTGCCTATTCCGGGCCGGGTCCTTACCAACCCCGGGCGCCCAAAACCTATGGCATGTTTCTGGAGGACAGCTGGTATATTCTAAAAGCCCGGCCGGGCACCTATGATGTCCTTGACCCGGTGGCGCGCCTGGATGTGTCTATATTGCAGAACAATCTCCTGGGGCCCATTCTGGGGATCACCAACCCCCGTACCGACAAACGCATCGATTTTGTTGGCGGGGCTCGCGGCCTGGAGGAGTTGGAAAGCAGGGTGGCCGATGACATGAAAATCGCTTTCGCCATGTACCCCACCACTATAGCCGATTTAATGGCCATTTCTGATGCCGGTAAGATCATGCCCCCCAAGTCAACCTGGTTTGAACCCAAACTGCGCAGCGGCATATTTATCCACAAGCTGACCTAGGCAATTGACAGGCTTCAGGACCGGGGTTTTAACCCCGGTCCTTTATTCGGCTTTGGCACCGAATGCGGTTGTCATTGTTAAACAGGCAATATAGAATGAAATCAACATGATCAATTGCTTGAGGAGGACGATTTATGTTCAAGTTCAACAAGGAGAAATTAGAGGAACAGGCCAATAAGCTGGCGCAAAAATCAGGCAAACTTCTGGAAAGCGGAAAGTTGAAACTCAATATCTCTAATCTGGAGCGTGACATTACCCAACTCAAAACCGAATTGGGAGATAAGCTCTACACCGCTTATCGCAACAATGCCAATGCCGAGGCCGAATTGATGGAAATCTGCCAGAAAATCGATACCCTATACCGACAAATCGATGAAATCAAACAGCAGATCGACAACCTGCAAGAATAGCAATTCTGAACACCTCATACACCTTGCCGCAGAACCGGATTTTATTCCTCGTGGATAAGCCGGCCGCCTTTTTGCCAGCCGTGGCGTCATCAGTCAGGGCGCAGCGCCAAGAGGGCGGCCGGCTTTACGCCCTGCTGTCAGCCGCCTGCTTTTGTTAACATCTGTATATTCGTACTACGCAATATTTGTCAGGACCAATCTTCTGCCTGATTTGTCAATGCCGCTTAATACTATTGCCTTTATATCTTGGCAGGCATATAATTGAATCAAGATACAATATACCCAAGGGGGGTAAGGTAATGGAATTGACATCTCAACAAAGGCGGTATTTGCAGGATATTTTCGGTGATAGGATTAATTTTGAGAAGAGGGAACGGCAGCTTTATAGCTCTGATGTAGCGGCCCTGCCGGGCCTTCTGAGCGGTATGGCCGGCCATTCGGAACCGGCCGCCATAGTGCAGCCCCGGGATGAGGACGAACTGGTTCAAATAGCGGTATGGGCCCAGAATAATAAAATCCCCTTGACAGCCCGCGGCAAGGCCACTTCGGGGTACGGAGGCACCGTGCCTTTTCAAGGCGGCATGGTAGTGGAGTTCAACCGCATGCGCAAGATCATGGCAATTGACACCGGGGCCTGCAGCATTAAGGTGCAGCCCGGTGCGGTGTGGGAGGATATTGACCGGAGGCTCAGAGAGCGGGGATTGACCTTGAAATCCTACCCCACCAGTTATCCCGCCTCAACTGCGGCCGGTTGGCTGGCAACCGGAGGGGCCGGAATTGGCAGCTATGAGGCCGGCTATTTCAGGGACAGCGTTTTACAGGTGCGTCTGGTCCAACCTGACGGCGAGATAAAGGTTCTTTCAGGTGAAGATCTGGATCTGGTTGTTAACGCATCAGGCATCAGCGGCTTCATCAGCAGCATCGAGTTCAGGGTCATGCCCCTGGAAAAACTGGAGGTGCAGGCTTTTGCCTTTGATCAGGCCAGCGCTGCGGCTCAATTTATAGAAGCCCTATATGAAGAGCAGGTGCCTTTATGGTCGCTTAGTTTCAGTAATCCTGAAGCAGCCCGGTACCGCAACCGCATGCCGCTTAACCCCCACCATGGCCCGGGCCGGGATCGCCTTGAGGTTCCGGAACAATTCATCGTCCTGGCGGCCTATTGGCACTCCTCTTCAGCCCGGGAGCTGCTGGGCGACATGGCCGCTAAACATGGCGGGGCATTATTAGATGATGAGACTGCCTTACACGAGTGGGAAAACCGCTTTAGCCCCATGAAAGCCAAGCGCCTGGGGCCTTCACTGATACCTGCTGAGGTGGTGGTGCCGGCCTCCGGGCTGGCGGCGGTTTTACACGGGCTGCAGCATAAGATCGCTCTTCCCCTGCTGCTGGAAGGCTTTGCGGTCAGGGGCAAAGAGTTGGTACTGTTAGGATTCATCCCCCACGATGAGCGCAAGCTGGGCTTTAATGCTGCTTTCGGACTTTCCCTGACCGTGCTTAAAATCGCCCTGCAAAACGGAGGCAGGCCTTATGGACTGGGAATGTACTTCTCCGCGTTCGCTCCGCAGCTGCTGGGTGTTCAGACCGTGGAATCGCTAAAAAGCATGAAAAAGCGAACCGACCCGGCGGGGATTATGAACCCCGGCAAGACCATCGATACAACCTTACTGGCCCGGGCGGTTCGCCAGGCTCTGTCCTGGGAGGGGGTCATAACTGCCGTAGCCAACCGTTTTCCCGGTAATCCCCCGGCCGAGCATCCCCGGCCCCAATCGGGACTTCCTGCCGAAGTGGCCTGGTTGAGCTATACATGTTCTTCCTGCGGATACTGTGTGGACAGCTGCGACCAGTATTATGGGCGGGGATGGGAATCGCAATCACCGCGCGGCAAGTGGCGGCTGTTGAAAATGGTGGCCGAAGGCAAGACCAGGCTGACTCAGGCGGACGTTTCAACCTTTTTGGCCTGCACCACCTGTGAAACCTGCAACGCCAGGTGCCAATTGGAAATGCCCATTGAACCCGCCTGGATGACACTGCGCGGACAGCTGGTTGAGGAAAAGGGATTTCATTCTCTGCCCGCCTTTCATATTATGGAAGCCAGTGCCCGTAAAGAGTGGAATATCTGGGCCCGCTATGCCAAGGACCGTGATGCCTGGCTGCCCGATGATCTTAGAAGCAAGATTAAAGACCGGGCGGAAATTGCCTACTTTCCCGGGTGTACCTCTGCATTTGTTGAGCAGGATGTGGCGCTTGCCACTGCCAGATTGCTGGATAAGGCCGGGATCGAGTTCACTTATTTGGGGAAAGAAGAGGCCTGCTGCGGGATACCCATGTTGATGGCCGGGCGCTGGGATGCTTGGGAAGCTATAATGGACCATAATATAGAATTGATGAAAAGCAAAGGCGTCAAAACCATTGTTACCTCCTGCCCGGCCTGCCGCCTGGTGTGGGAGACTTACTATAAGCGCTGGATGTTAGACCGGGGAGAGCAATACCATTTTACCGCCAAACATTACTCCGAGGTACTGGCGGAACAGATCGCTGCCGGCCGATTTGAAATACCTGAAACTTTAAAAGGGAGATTCACCTACCACGATCCCTGTCACATGGGGCGGGCCAGCGGTGTATACGAGGCACCCCGCCGGCTTATTCAGGCTATTCCCGGCATTGACTACCAGGAAATGGAGTTTAACCGTTCACAAGCCCACTGCTGCGGGTCGGTGATGACTCTGGTGGCTGACCCCGAGGCTGCCGCCCGCATCGGCCAGGTAAGGCTGAACGATGCCCAAAAGGTGCAGGCCCAAACCATAATCACCGCCTGTCCGTGCTGCCGCTTTCAACTGCAGGTATCCGGCCGGGTTAACAACATGGATATTCAAGTACGCGATCTGGCTACGGTTGCAGCCCGGGCCTGCGGTTATGATATTCCCGACAGTGAAGCGGTGATGGAACGGGACTGGGTGCCTTTCGATATTATGATACGCATGTTAAACCCGCGGGGAATGGCGGATATGATGGCCGAGATGATGGATGACCTGATTCAGGCCATGCCCGGTCCAATGGCGGGTATGATGAAGTGGCTGCGAAGCCGGAAACCGGCGCTAAAAAAACCTCTGATTGCAGCGATGAAGCCTGTGATGCCCAGGCTCTTTCCCATCCTGTTGCCGGGTATGCTGCCCAGGGTGATGCCTAAAATGCTGGAAATGGTCAAGGCCAAGGTGTCTATGCCCGACTTTATGGCCGAACAGATGCCGGACTTGATGCCACCGGCCATGGCCGACCTCATGCCCAAGATGCTGCCCGATATCATTCCTTATTTCATGCCCCATCTGGAGTCTTACTTGCAGGCAGAAAACAAGCCAGAGGTTGTTCTGTCCCGCTAAAATAAGAGAGCTCAGGGGGTGAGGTATTCACCCCCTGTTTGATCCTCCGGCCCTTTCTTAAATCCTTCTGAAAATGCACGGCAGTACCGGGCAAATGCTTATCCCTCAGGCCGTGCCGCAGTGCAGAAAATGCGCCGGTATGTGTTTAGACAAGCTGCCCGGCATGCGGTATCATGGGAAAAGGAAAGGAGGCTTGGGTATTGAAAAAGAAGCGTGCCTTAATTACCGGGATTTCTGAATTGGCTCCGCATAAAACCGCATATGGACAAAAGACCCTGGCCTTGCTGGCTGAATCCAGCCGTTTGGCGATTGAGGATGCGGGCCTTCAAAAACGCGATATAGATGGGCTCCTGGTCACTCCTCCCAGCGAAGACAGCGCTTTTATGTGGCCGGCCCAGGTAGCCGAGTATTTGCAGATTAAACCGGTTTTTCTCAATATGGTGGAATTGGGGGGAGCCAGTGCGGCTGGAGCTGTAGCCCGGGCGGCCATGCTGGTTGAAGCAGGCATATGCGATAATTGTCTGTGCCTGAGCGGCGGGGTTTGGGACAGCCAGGTCTTTAATACCCTTGAGGGCAAAATGTCAGTGATGTCCCAGGCGGAAATAGATTTTGAATTGCCTTATCTGCCCATGGGATTCAATACCGGATATGCTTTAATCGCGCGCCGGCATATGCATCTCTACGGTACTACCCCTGAGCAAATGGCCAAAATTGCCGTGGATCAGCGCTTTAATGCCCTGCACAATCCCCTGGCTCTATTCAACCAGGCTCCGCTCACCATCGAAGAGGTATTACAGTCGCTGCTTATTACCAACCCCCTGCATCTCCTGGAGATAGTCCGCCCCTGCAGCGGCGCCGCGGCAGCGGTTGTCAGCCGGGCCAGCAGCGATATGAATACGCACCGCAGTGTTAGTGTTCTGGGTTGGGGAGAGGCCTGCACGCATAATTCCATTGTGTATTCGGAGGAGATAACTATCAGCCCGGTGAAGGAATCGGCCCAGCGGGCCTTTGCCATGGCTGAATGCGGCCCTGCAGACATTGATCTGGTTTCACTCTATGATTGTTATCCCATCACAGTACTGATCACTTTGGAAGACGCCGGCTTCTGCGCCAAGGGCGAAGGGGGCTCGTTTGTAGCCCGGCACAACCTGACATATCAGGGCGATTTTCCATGCAATACCCATGGAGGCCAGCTTTCCATGGGGCAGCCTTCATTTGCCGGGGGTATGTCGCATATTATCGAGGCAGTTCGCCAATTGCGGGGGGAGGCCGGGATACGCCAGGTTCCCCAAAACCGCCTGGCCTTTGTAAACGGCAATGGCGGTGTGATGAGTACGGAGAGCAGCCTGGTGTTAGGGAGGACGGAGCATGTGTGATGATCAAACCCGAATTTACTATCAGCATTTGAAACAGGGAGAATTATGGCTGCAATACTGTTTAAACTGTCAGGAGCATACTTTTTACCCCCGCAGTCATTGCCCGGGGTGTTTGGACCAGAAACTGGAGTGGAGAAAAAGCGGGGGACAGGGCAGGGTGTACAGCTACAGCATCATTCACGTACAGAGCCTGGCAGATGACGATGTTCCTTATATCTATAGCCTGGTCACCCTGGATGAGGGGGTTCGTCTGGCTACCCGCATAGTCGATTGCAGCCCGGAAGCGGTTCATGTGGATATGGGGGTTGAAATGGTGGTAAGAGCGATAAACGGTCAGCTCATGCCGGTATTTAAGCCCGTTGCCGGTCTTAAAAGCCAGGCCTGATCAAGCCTGTTGCGTAATCTCAACCCGATAAATATTTTGCGTCCACATTATGTTATAATCAATACTATATAGCGATTTAAGGAGTAATTTAATGGAATTAGAACAATGCGTGAATTTTGTGTTGACTAAAGCTCAGAACGCAGTACAGCAGCTATTTAAAGCTGAACTGGCACCGTATGGCGTGACCCCGGGTCAATATGCAGTATTAAAGTGTCTCTGGGACGAAAATGGCCAGACTGCCAAGCAGCTATCCGAACGGCTCTATCTGGACGGATCCACTGTGACCGGTATACTGGACCGGATGGAAAACAAGTCCCTGATCAGCCGCCAGCCCGATCCCAAGGATCGCAGGGCTGTACGGGTTATGTTGACCGAACAGGGCCGGGCCCTGAACGAACCGGTCAATGCCGCTATCGAACGGGCCAACAAGAAGGCTCTGGAGAGACTGGAACCCCAGGAGTCGGCCTTTCTTAAGAAATTGCTGGAAGAGCTGAATCACGGTTCATAACTTACCTTAATTTCCTGTCATGGTATGATCCATACACAGCACTCATTTTTAGCAGACTAGATTTTATTCGACATTATCAGACCTGCAGCCAGGAAATGGCAAGATTCCTGCAATACTTTGCATACAAATATATGATTGACAAAGCATTTGCCTGTTTTATACAATTCAGTTACGACGGGATATTGCCGCCTGAGTTTTTGTGCGCAGGCGGAGTACAATATGGTGAAAAGGAGTGAGAGTAATGGATTTCCAGCTAACAGAGGAGCAGGTACTGGTTAGAGAGAACATGCGAGAGTTTGGCAAGACCTATGTAGATCCGATAGCGGTAGAAATCGATGAGAACAGCCGCTTTCCTGCCGAGGTCATCCAAAAGCTCGGCGAAGGCGGTTGGATGGGAATGCCGATTCCCCAGGAGTATGGCGGAGCCGGCACCGATTATCTGACCTACGCCATCGCGGTGGAAGAGCTTTCCTATTTTTGCGCCGCTACAGGTTTTACCATGTCCGTACATACCGGCCTGGTTTGCATGCCATTGTTGCTTTTTGGGAATGAGGGTCAAAAGAAACAATACCTGACTCCATTGGCCAAAGGTGAACACCTGGGGGCTTTTGCCTTAACTGAGCCCGGAGCCGGCACTGATGTCGGGGCTGCCACCTCAACTGCGGTTCTGGATGGTGACGAGTGGGTCTTAAACGGCACCAAGACCTTTTGCTCCAACGGCCCGGTAGCGGATACATACATCACCTTCGCCTGGGTGGAAAAAGAAGAAGGCGGCCGGGGCATGACTTGTTTCATTGTTCCTAAAGAGACAGCAGGGATGCGGGTTGGGGCACATTTTGCCAAGATGGGCCTCCGGGCTTCGCAGACTTCAGAAATCATATTTAAGGATTGCCGCATACCTAAAGATAACATAGTCGGTAAGGTGGGAGATGGCTTAAAGATAGCCATGAATAGCTTTGATCACGGTCGCATCGGCATAGCCGCTCAGGCAGTCGGCATCACGCAGGCCGCCCTGGACGAGTCGATAGCTTATTCTAAACAACGGATTCAATTTAATAAACCCATCAGCAAAAACCAGGCCGTTCAATGGTGGATTGCCGATATGGCAACCGAGGTTGCTGCAGCACGCTATTTGACTCATAGTGCTTGTTATCTGAAAGATCAGGGCAAGTCCTTCAGTAAAGAGGCGGCTATGGCCAAGCTGTTTGCTGCCGAGTGCTCTATGCGCCACACCGTGAAGGCGGTTCAGATTTACGGAGGCTATGGCTACATCAAAGGACAGAAGGTGGAGCGCCTGATGCGCGATGCTAAAATAACCGAAATCTATGAAGGAACCTCCGAGGCACAGAGAATGGTTATTGCCGGAAATGTGCTGCGTTAGATAAGATTAGGCCAGAGAGTTTATAAAAGACGCCACAGCATCATATCAGATCTGCGGCGTCTTTGTTGTGCGCCCGGCATGGGCGCGGATCCATAAATATCTCCGGGCAGG
>NZ_DIPG01000014.1:0-12316 GCF_002426325.1 Syntrophomonas sp. UBA5494
CCTTTGGTCTCCCGGGCGAAATAGAACAATACACCCTGGATGACAAAACATACCGCCAGGAAGAGGTAAACCGAACCGATGGCGTCAGCGGTTGCCTTGGGGCTTACCAGGTTGGAGGAGCCGGCAAAGAATGCGACTATCATGGGTCCGATCAACTTGCCGATGCCGCCCATACCGTAGGCAGACCCCATACCAGCGGCGCGCAGCTGAGAAGGCCATACTTCGGAGCCATAGGGTCCTACCAGGGCGAACCCGCCGTCAGCGAAGAAGTAGATACCGATCATGCACAGCCAGAACACTGAGATTCCGCCGATAAAGTTCCCGATGTTGAAAATGGCGAACACCAGCATAACAGCGGCTCCGGCGCCCAGGGCCATACCACTGGTACGACGCCCCAGCAAGTCGGACATAAAAGCCCAGAACCATCTGCCGATAAAACCGCCCAGGGTAACGAATATATACAGCTTGGCGGCTTCCTGCGGTGTCCTGCCTATAACCAGAGCCAACAATGCCGGCCCCCACATGGTGAAGCAATAGTACCCGCACTGCTGAGCAATGTTGGTTCCCCAGGTAGTTATGATACTGCGGGGATATTTAAAGAGCTCGCTCCAACTTTGTTTAACCACCGGCGGCAGGTCGTCGACCCATTGATCCTTTTTACCCGTGGCCTGGCGGAAGTCATGGTGTTGCCCGGTAACCCAATCGACTGCTGCTTCAGCTTCGTCAAACCGTTTGTTGCCGATAAGCCAGCGGGGAGATTCCGGGACCCATATCCGTATTAACAGGCATAACAGGGCGGGAACCAATCCTACCAGGAAAAGTCCCCTCCAGCCGATAGACGGGGTTAGAAAGGCAGCACTGCTGCTGGCAATCATGGTGCCGATGGGAATAAATGCGGTTACAATTCCGCTGACCCGGCCGCGGTACTGAGAAGGCACAAATTCCTGCACCAGGGGCAGGTCAACACAGTATAAGCCGCCCAGAGCCAAACCGGTCAGAAAGCGCAGCGCTACCAGAAACAACCAGTTCCCTTCGGGAACAAAGTACATCAAACCGGTCATTACTGCGCTAAACAATATGGTAAAGATAAATATCGGCCTGCGTCCGATTTTGTCAGCGATATAACCAAATGCGGCCGCGCCTATGATAGCCCCGAACCCGGAAGCCAGCAGAATAGCTGCTGAATGGCTGTAGGTCAGGCCCCAGGGAACCATAATGAAGGCGATAACAAAGCTGATGATAGTAAAATCAAAAAACTCCAGCATATCCCCCAGGACGGCGGCACTAATCACTTTATAGTGATTCTTGGTTAGATGGGAATTATCAAGCTGGGTTATCAACCCCGATGCTGATCTTGCCATGTTTTCTCGTCCTCCCTAAAAGTTGTAATTTGCATCAATGTTGCTTTAAATCAAAGCGGTTGTATATTAAAGACGTTTGCATACCTGTGTTACCAGGCTGTCCATCCTCCATCGACCATAACGACTGACCCGGTTATGAAATCGGCCGCATCCGAAGCTAAAAACAATACCGTTCCGGCGACATCACTGACCTCACCAATGCGATTCAATAATATCCTGCGCTCCACATCCTCCTTAAATTCCGCATCCTTAAACATTGGTTCTGTAAAAGGCGTATAAATAAAGGTAGGAGCGACAGTATTGACTGTAATGTTGTAGGGGGCCCATTCACCCGCTAATACCTTGGAAAACTGCGCCACTGCTCCTTTACTGGCACAGTAAGCTGAACGCTTGACATATCCCACCACCGACATGGCCGAACCGATGTTGATGATTTTGCCTTGGTTTTGCTGCATCATAATGCGTCCGGCAGCCTGGCTGCAGAAGAAAGCCCCTTTGGCATTGATCCCCAGAACTTTGTCCCAGGCCTCCTCAGTGACATCCTCCCCACGCTGCTGGACATTAACTCCTGCTGAGTTGACGGCAATATCGAGCTTGCCGAATTGCTCCGCTATAGCCTGGTAAGTTGTATTTATAGCCGGCACGTCTCTGACATCACACACATAAACGGTGCTATTTCCTCCCAGAGCGGCAATTTCTGCCTGAGTCTGTTCCGCTGCTGCTGGCGAGATATCGATTAATGCCACCTGCGCCCCACTGGAGGCCAAGGCCAGTGCACAGGCTTTGCCGATACCGTTGCCAGCGCCGGTTACTGCTGCAACTTTCCCGTTTAGGTCAACAGTGATATTAGACATACTCATCACCTCTTTTTTCACTCCACTTTCGCGCTCTACCTTGCAAGGTTCGATTCCCTGTTCCCTGAAGCTCGTCAGCAGCAAGTACTTCCATGAGAATCTCATTGTCTTATTGTGCAACCTTCATGCCAGATAATCTGTTAGCGAACCGCCTCTGCTGAGGAGAGCTGATATACCTGTATTTTTCTGTAAATTCACAAATTGTAGATCTGCTTTACAGAGGCCATGAACTAGGCCTTATCGAGGCACCGCAGCTCAATATATGGAGTAATCTGATCAAAAAATCATTGAAAAAAATATTCTGTTCCAACGATAAATCCATCCAAAATATTTCCATGTTCACGTTATCCTTTTCACTTTTTCCCGACCCATTATTGAATCGCTTCTGATCGAGGGTGGTTTTCTGTTTTGGCACAAGCCCAACACCGCCGGAGCAAAAACGGCTGACCCATTTGCGGGTCAGCCGTTCCATTTCCGTTACACCTCTGCAAGCAGCTTATCCTGACGGCTTGTCATCCAGCTTGATTCCGTATTGGGATGCCTTCCGCCAGATGGTGGTTTGGCTGGCTCCAAGAGATTGCGCAGCTTTGCGCAGACTGCCTTGTATGAGCAAATGCTTTTTGATCATGTTTTTTTCAAACTCTTCAACTTCATGTTTCAGATTTACAGGCCGGTAATCGCCTTCCACTGTGGGCCTTATGCCTTTTTGCCCCTGTTGCAGAAAACCGAAGTCCTCAATTACCGTGTCAGCACTGGTGACCACAGCTCTCTCAATCACATTGCGCAGTTCCCTGATATTGCCAGGCCAGTCATAGTCTATCAGTACACCCAGGGCGGAGGCGGTTATGGTCTTATTGAAGCCGTATTTGTCATTAAACATCTGCAGGAAATGCCTTACCAACGGGGCAATCTCCTCTTTTCTTTCTCTTAGCGGGGGAACATTTATGGGAATTACGTTCAAACGATAAAACAGATCTTCTCTAAACCTGCCTTCAGCTACCATTCTGGATAAATCGCGGTTAGTGGCGGCAATAACCCTGACATCCACCTTGATGGGTTGCGCTCCTCCCACCCTGGTAAATTCGCTCTCCTGCAAAACCCTTAACAGCTTGACCTGTAAATGCATAGGGATTTCCCCCACCTCATCCAGGAATAGGGAGCCGGTGTTGGCCACCTCGAATATACCGCTCTTGCCGCCCTTTTTGGCCCCGGTGAAGGCTCCCGTTTCATACCCAAATAGTTCAGATTCCAATAGACTCTCGGGAATGGCGGCACAATTGATCTTGATATAAGGCTTTTTACAACGAGTACTGTTCTTATGCAATTCCCGGGCAATGATTTCCTTGCCGACCCCGGATTCCCCCTGAATTAACACCGTGGAGTCAACCCGGCCCAGCCTGACGATCAAGTCGATAATATCTTTGGATTGACGCGATTCAGCAATGAAATTGCTTTCCTCGCTGATCCTGATCTTTTGCAGTTCCTCCTGGTAATGGCGGCTTAGCTCCTGGGCCTGCTCCATTTCCTGGCGCAGCTGTTCCAATTCTGTCATATCCCTGGCATTGGTTATCACCCTGATCAGTTCACCGCGATCGTCGAAAACCGGGTTGCCCGTTACCAGGAGCCTTTTTCCGGTCTTCAACTTCTGCTCAATTGTTACAGGCCTCTTCTGCTCAATCACCATCATCGAAACAGAATGATCATAATAGCCTTCTTCAGCCAGTCCTTGCTCGTTCTTGCCGACCAGTTCTTCCCGGGACATCCCGGTTATACGCACATAGGCATCATTTACCCGGATTATATTAGCCTGCGCGTCGGTCTGGCATATTCCGTCAAAAGAGGCTTCAATAACGGCCTGCAATTCGTCTTTCATGTCCTGGGTTTTTTCAAGTTCCCCGGCCACTGATTCCAGGTCGGTTATATCCTTTATGTTGACCAGCACATTGGCGAGTTCGCCTTCCTTATCAAAAATAGGCAGCCCCGTAAACAGCGCCACTCTCCCCGTTGAGGTGGTCTCTTTATACATCACCGGTTGTTTGCTTTCCAGAACCATCAGGGTAGCGGCTTTGTTGTAGTAGCCCTGCTCAACCAGGTCATACATTGATTTTCCTACGATATCTTCAGCTTTGAGCCCGGTGATGCGGGTGTAGGCCTTATTGACATTTATAACCCGGCCCTCTTTGTCGGCAACGAAAAAGCTGTCCAGTGATTCATTTAAAAAGTAATCCATGCTTTCTTTCATTTCCCGGGCTATATTCAATTCTCTGGTGATGCTCTCCATGTCCGATATATCCTGAGCAACCGCAACCGCACCTATGATGCTGCCATTGGAACCAATAATGGGAGTACGGTTGCTGAGGATGGTTTTGTCCTTATAGCTGAACTTTTCACCCTTTACCACCCTTCCAGTCTCCAAAATATCGATTAAAGCGCCATCCGGAAATATATCGGTATACAAAGCCCCCAGCACATCTTCTTTTTTCATTTCGAACAGTTCTTCAGCGGCCCGGTTGAATATGCGGATGATCCTGTCCTCATCGATGCTGACAATGGAATTATAGGCGGCATCAAGTACGGCATGCATACGCTTGGTTATATCCTTAAGTTCCCTAGTATACACCCGGTTGGCGTCAGATTTGGTCAACATGCCGGTAACCCTGCCGTTGTGCAGCACGGGGAAGCGGCCAAATGTCAAGCCATGAATAATATCTACCGGCATTTCTTCGTCCAGGGTGTTCACGTCTGTACACATGATTTCTTTAACCGGCACGTTCAAAGGCTGCTGGCCGGCTAAAGCCTTATATAAATGCAATTCCGTGACCATCCCCAATAAACGTTGATTTTCATCTACTACCGGAGCTCCATCTATACCGTATTTTAAAAATACCTCCGCAGCATCCTGTATGGACTTGTCCGGATTGATGGTAATCGGTCTGTGCGACATGACATCATTTATTCTCATTGCTATATACCTCCCTCCTCCATGTCATGGTAACGGAGTTATTTAAACTCCGCACTACATGGGTGGCGTGTCACAAGAATGGCAGACGGTGTGAAAACTATCCTGTGGGCCCCACTTACAGCCGATTTTTGGCTTTTATTCGGGGCGGAGGCTAGTCTGTTGACCGGAATAACCCGTTCCTTTCCCGCTTTGGAGAATTAAATCGCCCATTTCGGGACTTTTCACACAGCCTGACGGGGTTATTGACACCCCTTAACTTGCGTCAGTTTATGTCTTATTAAACCATCACCGGCTTGATTATCCAGCGGTGTTGTTATCCTTTTAGCACTCTATATAATACAACATATGTTCTGTCAAGGTCCCTGTTATTATCTTCCATTATGTCAAATTATACTTTGAGGTAAAAACGCCGGTGCTTAAAAACCCCGCTACATCGTAAACTGGGCGCTTTTTATAAGCCTAAGCATACCCGGGCTATAATACCCTGGCCATAACAAAAAAGGCACTCTCAAAATATTGAAAGTGCCAGGTTCTTTCTGGAGCGGGAAAAGGGGTTCGAACCCTCGACACCCGGCTTGGGAAGCCGGTGCTCTGCCACTGAGCTACTCCCGCTTAATTAAGATGATCGGCGATGTACTTACAATTGGCGAAGCCGATGGGATTTGAACCCACGATCTCCGGCGTGACAGGCCGGCATGTTAACCGCTACACCACGGCTCCGCATTTTCAATCGCATAGATATATTAACAAAGTCATCATGAAATTTCAAGTCCTGAAGGGTTAACGCGCTGTCAAGGCCTGCCGGTCAGGCTTGAGGCATGAGCGCTGGTCGTTGCCTGAGTATATTATGGTAAATTCTCGACAATTCATGTTTATGTCATTTAGCCCCTCCTGATACAACCGCGATATCATCAAGAGCTTAATACCTGCTGATCGCCCACTTGCTTAATCCCGCCGGGAGACATCTGCGTAAAAACGGCTTCCCGGGCGGCCGCTTCTAGTCATAATATTTAGTTATTTTATGTATAACTTTTTGTGTGTTACACTATATCTGTCTAGGGGAGGAATGTTTATGTCTAATCAATATATAGCGCCGTTCTCAAACGCCAGAGACATTAACCTTATGCAGATAAAGGCCGCCAAAGCCAGCGGCCGGAAAGTGGTGGGAATTTATTGCGCCTATTGCCCGCAGGAATTGATACTGGCCGCGGGCGCCATACCGGTGAGCTTATGCGGAACCCGGGAAGAACCTATTCCGGCTGCAGAAGTGCTTTTACCCCGCAATCTTTGCCCCCTGATTAAATCATCATTCGGTTTCGCGATCACAGATACTTGCCCGTTTTTTCATTTCTCGGATCTGGTTATCGGGGAGACCACTTGTGACGGCAAAAGAAAGATGTTCGAGCTCATGCACGAATTGAAACCGGTACACGTCATGCAATTGCCCCATAACAATGTCAGTCCGGCTGCATTCGACTTATGGGCAGATGAATTACGCCGTTTGAGATTACGTCTGGAAGAGGAGCTTAATACCAGGATCACGGACGAGTCCCTCTGGCAGGCTATGGAACTGGTTGGCCAGGAGAGAAAATTTATTAAAGCGATGTTCGATTTGAACCAGGCAGACCCGCCCTTGTTTACCGGGCTGGAGCTTCTTACCGTTTCCTGGTCGCGCAACTTCAGCAGCGACAAAGGTGGGCTGATTGGACAATTGCAGCAGTTGTTGGAGAATGTGCGCGAAAAGCCAAACGGTACCCCGGCTCCCCGGGTACTCCTGACCGGGTGTCCGGTGGGCCTAGGAAGCGAAAAGGTCATAACTGTAACTGAAGACCTGGGCGCCCACATAGTGGCCATGGAAAACTGTTCAGGGTACAAGACCGTGGATCTTCAATATGACAATACCATCGATGACCCCATTATCGCTCTGGCGCAGATGTATTTAGGCATTCCCTGTTCGTGTATGAGCCCCAACCCGCAGCGGCTGGAATTAATAGAGCGCATGATCGCTAATTTTAAGGTCGACGCGGTGATCGACCTCACCTGGCAGGCCTGCCATACCTACAATATAGAGTCCTACCATGTGGGCAAACTGGTTAAAGAAAAAGGGCTGCCTTACCTGCACCTGGAGAGTGATTACTCCAATTCGGATAAAGAAAATATTAAGGTCAGGGTTCAAGCCATGCTGGAGATGATTGAGAAATGACGGGGATTGGGATCGACATCGGCTCCATAGCCACCAAAGGCGTTTTGATCAAAGACCAGAGCTATTACCGGGTTATACTTCCCACCGGATGGAACCCCAGGGCTGCAGGCCATGAGGCTATTGCAAAATTACTCGCTCTGTCAGGAGTTGAGCGCCATGGGGTGGAAAACGTTGTAGTAACCGGTTACGGGCGGGTAGCGTTTGACAGCGCTGATCGGATAGTAACCGAGATCAAGTGCCATGCCCGCGGTGTTTCCCACCTGTATCCTGAGGTGCGAACCATCATCGACATCGGCGGGCAGGACAGCAAGGTTATTCAGCTGGGAAGCAGCGGACAAGTTGTGGACTTCGCCATGAATGACAAATGCGCTGCCGGCACCGGGCGTTTCCTGCAGGTGATGGCAACCGCTTTGGGCCTGGAAGTCAGCGAGCTGGGCAACGTGGAAGACCCCAACAAGCTGTTGGCGGTGAGCAGCATGTGTACCGTTTTTGCGGAATCTGAGATTGTAGGCCTTTTGGCCAGGGGCAATCCCAAGGAAGGCATAATAGCCGGGCTGCACCAGTCGGTGGGAAAACGCGTGGCCGCTATGGCCAGACGGATGGGGGTAAAACCACAGGTGGCCTTTACCGGAGGAGTAGCTTTGAACCGGGGTGTAAAGAGGGCGCTGGAAGAGGAATTGGAATGCTCTGTAATGGTAGTCGAAAGCTGCCAGTATACAGGCGCGCTGGGGGCTGCATTGCTGGCCTGCCAGTCCGGGAAGCAGTGAATATCTTAACAAAATAACAGGGGAGGTATGTTTGTGGCTGACTATCGTGAAATGTGGTCAAATCTGGACATGGACCTGGAAAAACATGATGTGCTGTGTCAAGTTCTGCCCGAAGTATTTGGAGAAGTGTATCTTTCGCAGCAGAAACGGCCTCGGGGCATGGATTTTTATGATTTTGTGGTATCTGAAATCCATGGGGTCAGACCGGCCGAGTTGATTGAGCACCAAAAGTCGGGGGGCAAGGTTTTCGGCACTTTTTGTGTGTATGTGCCTGATGAAATCGTTTTTGCCGCCGGGGGCATCGCCACCGGATTGTGCGGGGGGTCGCAATTCTGGGTAGCGGCAGGGGAAAAGGTCTTGCCCCCCAACACCTGTCCCCTGATAAAAGCCTCAGTGGGGGCCAGGCTGGATAAAACCTGCCCCTTTTTCCGCATCGCTGATATGTTTGTGGGGGAGACCACCTGCGACGGCAAAAAGAAGGCCTGGGAGATTCTGGCTTCCGAAGTCCCCATGCATGTGATCGACATCCCGCAGATGAAGCGAGCGCAGGATGTCAATGCGTTTGAGCGTGAGATTCACAGCTTTATCAAGGTGGTGGAGGATTTTACCGGCAGCAAGATCAGTGCCGATTCCCTGGGTGAAAGCATCAAACTGATCAACAATAAAAGAAAAGCCCTGCAGCGCCTCTATGAGGCCCGTAAAGCGGCAGCAGTGCCCATCAGCGGCAAAGACGCCCTGCTGGTCACCCAGATCGCTTTTTATGATGACCCCTCCCGCTGCGCGCAGATGGCCAACCAGCTAAGCGAAGAACTGGAAGAGCGTATCAGCCGCAAGGAAGGGGTTTTCCCTGAAGACACCCTGCGGATAATGATCTCCGGTACCCCCATGGCCATCCCCAACTGGAAGCTGCACCATATCGTAGAAACTTCCGGGGCGGCAGTGGTTGTTGAAGAATCCTGTACCGGAACCCGCTATTTCGAAAATCTGGTGGATGAAACCGCCCCAACCCTGGAAAGACAAGTCCGAGCCCTGGCGGAGCGTTACATGAAGACCAATTGCGCTTGTTTCACCCCGAATTCGGCCCGCATCGATGATATCTTGCGCCTGGCCGAAGAATATAAGGTCGACGGCATCATTGACACCAATTTGCAGTTCTGCAACCTGTATTCGACCGAGAGTCACCTGGTCAAACAGGCCCTGGCTGAGAAGAATATACCGGTCCTGCATCTGGAGACTGATTACAGCGAGCAGGATTTCGAACAGCTGCGCACCCGGGTACAGGCCTTCCTGGAAATGCTGCGGGAGTAGGCTGGAGGGTGGAGACAGACAACAGGTTTTATATACTCTTTCCCAACCACCATCAAGGCTTGCGATTAAGCCAACTGCTGCGGGAGCGGGGCATCGATTACTTGATTGCTCCAACCCCGCGCCAACTCAGCACTTGCTGCGGGATATCCCTTATTGTAAAGGGCGGTGATTTAGAAGAGGCCAGTCAGGTGATCGCTGAGCATGAAATCGTAGTTGAAAAAATCGCTCCGGCTCCCAAGCGGGACGGGGACTGGAAATATCGCAGCTGTTAGCTAGTGATGTAAAACGCTGGTTCCGAGCATTCCCATCGAATAGCAACAGGTAATGGAAAACGCAGGTCTTGGATCTGCGTTTTTCCGTCACGGAAGCGGTTCTTCCGCATCATTTTGCTTAACTACCACTATCGGGGAAATAATACTATAATTGAATCTACTACAAGGTGCTCAAGCAACTGCTGCTCTATTGACCTTTTCCAGTCTTTTCAGGCAGCTTGGACCGTAAAAGATAAAGGCTTCGTAGAAGCGAGGTGATGATATTTTGCGCAATTATCCCGCACAAGCTATTGATCCCAAAGCGGTGCCATATTGGCGGTGTTCTGCCGCCATAGAATCAGTATTATTACTTCTTATTCCGGGCGGTTATTATATCGCGCAGCAACACTGGCAGCATTGGCCCACCTGGATTACTTTCGTCCTGCTGTTTCTTACCCTGGCATATGATATCTTCGCAGTGGTTTTTCAACCTGAGATTACTTGGAGAACCTGGCGTTATGAAGTATCCGAACAGGAAATCGATTTACTGCATGGAGTATTCATTAAAACCCGGACCCTGATTCCAATGGTGCGGGTGCAGCATGTGGATACCAAGCAGGGCCCGCTGCTTCGTCGTTTCAGGCTTTCATCCGTTACCATCTCCACTGCGGCGGGAAACCATGAGATACCTGCCCTGGCAGATGAAGTGGCAGATCTTTTAAGAGATAGAATTTCAGTCTTGGCCCGGGTGGTAGAAGAAGATGTATAAACCGCAGCGGGTTCACCCTATGGCTATACTCCAATTTACTCTGCGCACTGTCTACTCGCTGGGGCAAGGGCTTATACCCCTCCTTCTCATCGCCTTCGCCCAGCCAGAGATGCGCCGCTGGCTATTCTGGGGCCTCCCCCTTTTGCTGGCCTTCATGGTTGCCTATGGCATCCTTTACTGGCTGTGCTATGTATTTTATATCAGTGGGCAAGAACTGCGCGTGGAATATGGGGTTCTGATAAAAAAGAAAAGATATATCCCCTTCGAACGGATTCAGACTATACAGATTTCTGCCGGTATTCTGCACCGCATGTTTGGCCTGGTAAAAGTTCAGGTCGAAACCGCCGGCGGGGGCAGCCAGGCTGAGTTTGTGCTGGCGGCCCTGCCGCGAGATATTGCCGCGGAACTGCAGCATATCCTGCAGGAAAAGACGCAGCATCATGAGGAACCCGGTAATGAAACAGAATACATCGAATACAAATTATCGACCCGATCCCTGCTGGTTTTGGCCAGCACATCCAATGGCATTGGCATAGTTTTAAGCGCCATCCTGGCTGTCATTTCACAGCTGGACGATTTCTTTCCCAAAGCGGATGTTTGGGGTAAATTTGCAGCCTATGCCGGTCATCTGGCTGCTGGGAAAATAAGCCTTATTATCCTGGTTGTCTTCCTCATAATCCTGTTGGCCTGGCTTCTGTCTCTGCTGGGAACCATCATGCAATTCGGCGGTTTTCAGCTGCGAAGAGAAGGCAATAATATCATTATAAGTCGAGGACTTTTTGAAAAACATCAAATGAGCATACCGATTAAACGCATTCAGGCCATTAAAGTAGTTGAAGGACTGTTAAGACAGCCGTTGGGTATGGTCAGTTTACAAGTGGTAAGTATGAGTACTACCGGCATGAAAGAAGAAGGCAATGTGCTTTTCCCAATATTGCCAAGGGCAGAGCTGCCCGGGTTTGTTGAGAAAATCGCACCCGAATTCACCATGTCAATGAAACTGCACGGATTACCTGCCAGATCAAAATGGGGCTATTTGTTGATCAACACCATTCCGGCACTGATCATCGCTATTTTATGCACCGTCTACCTGCCCTGGGGATATGTTGCGTTTATTCTGCCTCTGCTGGGGGCAGCCCTGGGCAACGCACAGTATAATGATGCCGGTTATCAGGTGGAGAATAATAGATTATTACTCAGATCGCGCCATCTGGGCAGAGTGACTTTCATCATTCCCAAGCAACGCGTTCAGTCTATGCATGTTTCACAGAACCCCCTCCAGGCCCGCGGCAACCTGAGCAACTTAAGGATCGCGGTGGCCTCATCCAACGCCGCTGCCACCGTTCAGTTAAGAGGAATGGATATACAAAAAAGCAGCGTTATTATGAAATGGCTATTTGCCCAACGGCATTGACCGATTCGTTACGCCCCCCAGCTTCATGCCCTTGAATATTAGAAATGCGGCAAGCGCCAGCGCTACTTGTAGAATAACCGTATCCCCTCCGGATTCTCCCAGTATATACCAGGATGAAGTCGGCATAGTCTCCACGCCTAGGCTTAGGGTCTTCTTTCTATTCGTCGGTCCCTCAGGCGCCCAGAACTCAGAACCATTTATGAAAGCCAAGCGCCTTATTTAACCTTATTGGCCGCCCGAAATCCGGGTTTTTTCGTTGGGCCAATGTTACCCCTTACAGGCGGGACAGCAGTAGAGGCGGCATCATCCTGCACCAGTTTGTCCCCAAATCTGCCCCCAGGGGCCAAAAGGTATACCCCAAAATAAAAAATACCGGGGCTTTAAAACCCCGGTATCACTTACTTTCTATGTGAACACCATGCAAAAA
>NZ_DIPG01000041.1:0-16104 GCF_002426325.1 Syntrophomonas sp. UBA5494
CCGTTCAGGGTGTCATTGTCTCCTTCTCCATAGAGTCTGTCGTTGCCGGCGTTCCCATAAAGAATGTCATCGCCGCCCAGCCCATGTATTTCGTCGCTCAGATCGGCTGCTATCATCCCCTGAATAGTGTCCGCAGCCTCTGTGCCGGTGGTGATAAGATTTTTAAACTGATCCTCGATGGTTGTTTTGTTCCAGACGATCCCATCACTGAAAGTTATTCTGTCTATACGGGTTGCGCTGCCGGCGAAGAAGTTTTTCACCCGCAGTTCATCTTCACTGCCTGTAACTTTGATCAGCAGGTCATTGCCGAAATCTAAAGCTCTGCTTAATAGGATTTCTCCGGAAGCAATATCGTTGAAACTTAAGATCGTTTGATCGCTGCCGCCCTTGCTGTCTATCAGGGTATCCCGGCCAAAACCGCGGGCAAATATATAGGTATCGGTACCGGTACCGCCGTTCAATATATCGTTTCCGGCTCCCCCTTCCAGAATATCGTTACCTCTGTAGCCATAAATTTCATCATCTCCACCATACCCTTTAATAGTCTGGTTAAAAGAATCGTACCCGTCATCATAGGGACTGATCAAATCATTACTTTCAGTTCCTTCCAGCACACTGGTTCTGGCTTTTACCGTTTCTATATCCCATACGGTTCCATCCGCAAAACGTATCGTTTCGATTTTGGAATAATTAGGCCCGTAGCATTCTGTATAGAAATAGTCCTTTACCATTAGTTTGTCTGTACTATTGGCAAAAGTAATTTCCAAGTTGTTGCCTGTACGTTTAAGGATCGTATCGCTGGCTTGAATGCCTTCGTTGAACTGAATGACATCGGTTTCGCCATTTATAATGGAAAAATCATCGACTTCATCTTCGCCAAATCCGCTGCTGAACTGGTATGTATCGCTGCCGCTGCCTCCCAACAGCGTATCTTTACCGGCGCTGCTGATCAGGACATCATCACCGCCGCCGGCATCGAGGGTATCGGTTCCCTTCCCGCCCTGCATAATGTCATTGCCGGCCGTGCCATTGACATAGCCCAGTTTTGCCCGAATTATGCTCTCATCCCAAAAGGTGCCGTCGGCAAACTCTATTTGCTCCACTTTATAGTCGTCAGTGGGGGTAAACTGGGTTCCATTCAAATAGGATTCAAAATAGTTGTTAATAGTCAGCATATCGGAGGTTGCGGCTATGCGCAGCTGAAGATCTTTGCCGCTGCGGAATACTTCGATTTCATCGGCGGCAGTACCGGAAGCGATCCTGATTATATCGTTGTTGCCTGCAGTGCTGTCATAATCGTAAATAACATCCGCCCCGTAGCCTTTGCCAAATAGATAGATATCATTGCCGGAGCCGCCGTTCAGCTTATCATTGCCAAAGCCCCCATCCAGAACATCGTTGCCATCGTTGCCGATGAGGCTGTCGTCTCCGCCCAGTCCACAGATGACTTCTCCGCTGTTCGTGCCATAAAGCTTGTCATTGCCGCCGCTACCAGTAATCTCAGTCTTTCCGGCCGTATCGATGATGCTTACATATTCTTCGCCAATAGCGACAAAAGCATCTCTGAAGGCATCGAAATCAACTTGATCGGTAATCTTGAGCGCATACATATTGGCCACAAACTGACCCAGCAGTTCTTTGGCCGCGGCGGGATCAATGCCAATCTCTTCTTCTATCAATGCCGCCGCTCCGGTAAGGTCCAAAACAACAGCGTTGTTAGCCGAGTCCCAGGTAAACGTAATTCTGCTGTAAATGTCTTTTAAGTGGGTTTGCTCCATGAGCTGGGCATAGACGGAAGCAGACAGCATATCGAAAGCCTGCAGCAGGTAGGGCGCCGCTTTGCCGTGCGGATTGGGATCTTGCGTGCCCCAGCACCAGGTGCCTAGATATTCTTCTCCAAATAACTCTTCCAAGGCTTCTAATTTTCTGGCGTCAATAAAATTGCCATGATCCTGGGTAGCGCGGCTGTTGGGGTCAATATCTTCCACGCCTGCCCAGGCATAAATAATATTGGTCACCAGTTGTTTTCTGACCTCGGGATCGCTTTCAGCCGCAAACTGCTCCACCAGTCCCTGCAGATGTCCGCTGCTGTCCCGCAGCATGGCCTGATGCAGGCTGTAGACGTTGCCGAAGCCTTGCAGATCAGGGAGTCCGGCTATCTCCGGGGTTTCTTCCAGTATCTCGGTTGCTTTTGTGTACATCAAGTCGGCTTTGAACCAGACATCATTCACGGCTGCGCTGGTGCCATCGGCCTTTGTGTAGGTACCGGTCTGTTTGTGGGCATTACCCTGGGCATCCACCACGGTTGAGGTGCTGTAGCCGGTGTTGATGGATGATACGCCGGCATCGGCCAGGGTTATCAGTTCGCCCTCGTCGGTGACTCCGTCGCCGTCCGTATCTTTCCATACCCGCAATTGGCTGTAGGCGGCATCGCTGCTGTCGATTTTGCCGTCGTGATTCTCGTCCAATTCCGCCAGGGCGGCAAAGCCGTTGACGGCTTTTGAGCCGCTGCTCAGCAGGGTGTTGTTGCCGAATAGTTCGGAACCGTTATCGATAAGGCCATTGTCGTTGATATCTCTGACCAACAGACCGTCATCCTGGCCCACCCAGCCGGTCTGCTCGGCAAAGCCGTTGTTGTCATGGTCAAAATGGATACCGTGGGCAAGAGAGATGGTTTCCACTCCATCGCCGTCCAGATCTATGATGAGGGGGGAGCGGATACCTTCGGCTTCTTGGAAGAGGGCCCGGAGTTCGTCCATGAGTTCGCTGAAGGCATGGCCAGCTTCATAGCCTATGACAGCCCCAAAAATACCAGCTGTAAATACGCCCACGACACCAGCGGCAACGCCCCATGGACCAAGACTGGCAAGACCGGCCAGAATTGGTGCCGCCACGCTCGTTGTGATTCCAGAACCGGCAATCGCTCCTGCCATACTCAGCAGCCAATCCTGAATAATATTTTCACATGCAGCGGTGTCACCGGCTTGATAGGCTTCATAGGCATCATGAGCTGCGAAAGCCGCGGAGACTCCAATCAATACGACGCCCACTGAACCTATGACCTTGCCTGTCGTGTTTAGTGCTTCGAAATATTTAGGGGTATAGACTACCTTATTCATAGCTGATTTTAATTCTGAATATGCCGACAGGTCAGTTTGGCTAAGCACCCCAATGAGATCACTGCAGGCAACTTTGGTTATTCCGGGTCCTTCCGGCGCTATAGTGCTGCTTCCGCTTGTCAGCTTCGCAATGTTAGTCCATACGGCTTCACCCTGGGCATTGGTTGCATACTCAACTGTTGATAGTCTTAGCCTGGATTCAAGGGTTATGATTTGACGTATGAAACTTGTTGCTTCTCCCTCTGCATACCCAACATTTATAAAATCATTCTTAATACTGATTAGATCCGCTTTAGGAATACCATTGATGCTCTGAACATTTTGATTGGCAAGAAGCCTCGGAAGCTCTGTTTCCCACCATACTCTGCCTGTTTGAGCATCGGGAACGATGCATTCTACGTTTCCGGCGGTTATTTCCACAAATGCGGCAGAGCGGTTGGCCCAGGGCCCATCGGTTGCATCATATAGGTAGTTATTAACCGCTTCTGTTAACTGGGTTGCATTCTCTGGCAAGGCGAATGCTGGATTTTCATTTTTGAATGCAGTTTCTAACGAATCTAAAAATCGGACATCATTTAGAAATTCGCCAGCAGAAGTGCGGTCTATTATTCTCGCCATAGTTCCTTCCGCTTCTGCAATTGCAGCAGCTAGATCGCCTGAATATGAACCTGCAGTTATTGACCCACTATATAGATAGGTAGTAGAGTTAGGTCCCGCTTGCGGATCTACTACTGATACTCGCTCCACAATAGCGGTCAGATCTGCTTTAGTTACATTCTCAGGATGAGACATTAATTCTGTTAATTGAGCAATAGCCTCAGTATAAGATAAACTTTCAATACTCAAATCTCGTTCCTCCTCTCAGCATACTAGAAATTAAATTCAACGCTAGTTTTTTGGTTCATAGCATTAAAAGGTTCATTAGGGTTTCCATTAAATCCGTAAACCGCGAGCGCATCTTTTAGACTTTGGATAATCTCGCTTTGTTTTTCTTTCAACTCCTCCGGGATCTTTATATAGATTAATTCCCATGTGCGAGGAGAGCCCTTAACCCAGAGATCTCTTAATTTCACCGGTACGTATATGCCCTCCCAGCCTAGCAGAAAATATTTGTCATGTGGTTCCTCCCGTTCCTGGAGTGCCCATAGCAAAAATATGTTTTTTTCTCGATCGATTGTCCATCGGTATGGTTTTAGGGTCATTAATCTGTTACCCGGATTTTTTATTGCTTTGGCTGCAAAATCAGCCATTTCTTCTTTGGTCATATGTTCGTTTACAAATGCCATCTTTCTCATCCTTCCATCATTTTAATAAGGAATAAATGTTTCTGGTTCACCTCCTGATCAATTATTTGTATATAGCGACTGTTCCGTTTATTGCTGCGAACACAAGTTAGGATGGTTCTTGCTTGTGGTAAACCCCACAAACAACAACCATCCTAACTTGCGTTTAATAAATTATGCAGATGTCCGCTGCTGTCCCGCAGCATGGCCTGATGCAAACTGTAGACGTTGCCGAAGCCTTGCAGATCAGGGAGTCCCGCTATCTCCGGGGTTTCTTCCAGTATCTCGGTTGCTTTTGTATACATCAGGTCGGCTTTAAACCAGACATCATCAACAGAAGCGGTGGTTCCGTCTGCTTTGATATAAGTTCCGTTCTGCAGATGCTGGTTGCCCTGGGCGTCTGTAACCATTGACTCATTGTAGCCAGTGGCTATGGAGGCAACTCCCGCATCGCCTAAGCTCATAAGCTCTTCGGCATCTGTAACTCCGTCGCCGTCCGTATCTTTCCATACTCGCAATTGGCTGTAGGCGGCATCGCTGTTGTCGATTTTGCCATCGTGGTTCTCGTCCAGTTCTGCCAGGGCGGCAAAGCCGTTGGCGGCTTTTTCGCCGTTGTTCAGTAAAGTGTTGTTACCGAATAGTTCGGAACCGTTATCGATAAAGCCATTGCCGTTGATATCTCTGACCAACAGACCGTCATCCTGGCCCACCCAGCCGGTCTGCTCGGCAAAGCCGTTAACATCGTGATCAAAATGAGTGCCGTTAGCAAGTGATATGGTTTCAACCCCGTCGCCGTCCAGGTCTATGATGAGGGGGGAGCGGATACCTTCGGCTTCTTGGAAGAGGGCCCGGAGTTCGTCCATAACAAATTCCCCTGCTTTATAACCTATATAAGCTCCTAGAGCTCCAACTATAAATGCACCTGCCGCTCCTGCTTCTACGCCTATGGTCGTAAGTATAGCAAGGGTTCTTGCGGTGGCAAGCCATCCCGCTGTACCGCCGACTGCCGAGCCGCCGGCTTCGATCAGCCAATCACCCAGGATTTGTTTGCATTTTACGGTATCACCGGCATCGTACGCTTCTTTATACTGATAGGCATCATAGGCTGTTGACACCACGAATGCTGCCCAGCCAAGTTTATTTAACCCTTCAGCAAAGTTAAATTTGCCTTGGACATAGGCTAATCTTAAGCTGGAGGATTCCAGGTCGGTTTTGGACATTTCTATTAGTTCGGCACAGGTGTATTTTGTTACTCCGTCTTCAATTGGCATACCCGTGCAGCTTCCTCCCAAAATCTTGGCGGCGGCATCGGTCCAGATAATTTCAAGTTTACCAGTATCAATATTCAATTTTGTCGCGTAACTAACATCCGCTAAATCTAAGCGTGACTGTACCGCAATAGTTTCTCTGACCAGATCCATGCGCTCCGTATAAGTAAAACCGTATTTTGTATCATTTAATATTGCGGTTAGCTCTGTCTTGGGTATGCCGTTTATCGAGGTTACTTTGGGGTTGTCCATTATAGTCTGTAACTCTGTTTGGGTAAAAACGCTACAATCTTTCATTTCCGTTGTAAACGTTACTACGTTGCCTTCGACCTTCATCATGATCTGTTTTGAAACGTAGTCATCGAGGGACAATATTCCTCCAGTACCATACGGTGTGCGGTAACCATTGGCGTCTTTTGCCCCATGTAATATCTCATTTGTAAGGTCCGGATCACCGACCGCGTTTGTGACAGCTGTATTGAAATTATCATTATTTATTAGTTTACCCGCATCGAAATCACTAATGTAAACTAGTGTTCCATTACTGCTGTCAGAAGCCGCCCTAGCCAATTCCCACGCAGGAATACCGGTACCGTAATTGCTTCCGTTGTATGCAATAACTGATGCACCAGATTTTGGTGATTCAAAACTCAGTTCGCTAACCGCAATTTGGAGATCTGCTGCAAATTGTTCAATCTGAGCTTCACTCAAAACCGCATTAGCGTCTATATTGTTGGTCACTCGCCAGTTTTCAACAAACTCAATTATTTGTTGTTGGGTCACCATTACTCATTCACCTCCTCATAAAATACCGGCCATTCAATTAAATCAAAATTTACTTTGGTTACATGGTCTCTTCTATAACCTGAACCATGTGCATCTATAGCTTCTTTGATTAATTGCATCACTTCTTCTTTTTGTGGTCTTAAACTCTCTGGAACCGATATTCCAGTTATTTTCCACCAAAGCTCTACACCAGACTGATAATCCCCTTTACCTTTGGAAAAAGTTTGTAATCCGATTTTTTTTCCTTTCCAAACCAGTGTATAAAATCTTGGTATTTCTGTATCGTAAGAGCCTTGCCCTCCTAATCCAAATAAATATACATCTCTTTGACGATCAATTGTCCAATACATCGGCGATACTATCTCATGTGTTACTGGATTTTTAAAATTAAATGCTTTTAGTTTTTCTTTATCCGCTTCTGAAATAACTTCATTCACAAATGCCATCATTCTCGCTCCTTCGTTATTTATTAGAAAGAAAGATTTTGTTTCACCTCCTAAATAATTATTTGGGTACAGTTGTTGTTCCGGTTATTGCTGCAAACACAAATTAGGATGGTTCTTGCTTGCGATAAATCCAGCAAACAACAACCATCCTAACTTGCATTTATCAGTCTGCAATTCCGTCTGGGTGAACACGCTGTAATCTTTTATTTTGGTTGTTAAAGTTACTACGTTGCCTTCCGCCTCCATCATAATCCGCTTGGAAACGTAGTCGTCCAGGGATAGAATTCCCCCTGCTCCATAGGGAGTACGATTACCGACGGCATCATAAGTGCCGTGCAATACCTGCTTGCGAAGCTCCTCATTTCCTCCAAGGGTATCTTGGACAGCTGCTTTGAAATCATCATCATTTAACAGTTGGCCTGCTTCAAAATCACTAATGTAGACCAATCTCCCGTTACTGTTCTCAGAAGCCGCCCTAGCCAGTTCCCACGCAGGAACACCGGTACCGTAGTTGCTTCCATTGTATGCAATCATGGAAGCGCCCGGCTTTGGGGACTCGAAGTTTAGATTACTGACCTGCTGTTGAAGGTCTGCTGCAAATTGTTCAATCTGAGCTTCACTCAAAACCGCACTAGCATCTATATCTTTGGCCGCTCGCCAGTTCTCAACAAACTCTATTACCTGTTGTTGGGGTATCATTACTTATTCCACCTCCTTTCTCGCTCCTTCGTTATTTATTAGGAAAAAAGATTTTGTTTCATCTCCCGATCTTTTTTAAATGCAACTGTTGTTCCGTTTGTTGCTGCGGATAAAGTTAGGATGGTTCTTACTTTCGATAAATCACCTCGTAAAAAACAACCATCCTAACTTGCATTGAGTTGTTTTTGTCGTCATATATCTAGGTTTATTGCTAATATTGGGGTGCGGCAGGTAGTTTTTCATTACTCGTTAGCCGCCCTTGAACTAAACACAGTCTCACACATATTGCATTTCCAGCAGTTGAACTTGCAGTTGCGGGTGATTTTCTCCCACGCTTCCCTGCTTTTATCACTCAAACCCAGGGTTTCAAAGTATTGATGCTTCGCTTGAAAAACGATCTCATCTCCTGCTGCGTATCGTTTCACAATGTCCATTGAACTCTCAAACAGCTGTCGCATTATCCTTCCTTGAAGCTTTAACACTTGCACATATTCCAGATATTCTTCAATTCCCTTTCTGGTACTAGGCAGATCGGCCACCAACAGCTGGAAATGCGGTATCTCCTTCCTCCATTTGGAACAGCTTACAGATGAGATGGTTTGTGAAAAATATGCACTATCTTTGTCTGAATTGCAGTTAAGGTAATAATGCTCATCCCGCAGAGGGCACTTGCCTCGGCATATTTCGTTTAGCAGAAGTGAAATAGGTACTTTATAGTGATCATACGCCGCTTTGAGCTCGATCAGTGTATCCCTGTCCCGAATAACCGAACAATCTAAATTTACCAGATCAAATCCATCTTCAGCTGCATTGGCATATTCTTGTGCGTTGTACACTCGGCGCAGTACCGTGTTTTTTACAAAAAGCTCCGGATATTCTTGCTTAATCCAGCCTGTTCTGATCCAATGCGAATGAGGGATCGTTACTGACCGCAGGCCTGCATCATAATAGGGCTTCAAGTTTTTAATGAATAGTTCTAAGTTTTCTTTATTGGGAAGCACCGAAAAATTATTGAAGGTGGCAGAAGCCTTAACTCCAAACCGATCCTGACACCACATCATGAACCCGAATACATCTTGTGTTGCCTCATCTGAATATACATTGCCAATGCCCATGGCATCATTGGTGAAAGGCGGTAAAAAACAGGAAAAGTAAATATCGTACAGATAATCATGATATTCCTTCACAAAGGGTACGAAAAGCCGGTTGATTTCGTCTCCATTCATGGTTGCGCTAAGGGGCATGGAAAATATTTTCTTATTCATGATATCTCCTCTGTCACCATAATAAGTTTTTTCGCACAATTCTGATTCTTTATCTTAGCTCAAACCCATCCTTGACCTCTTCCACCCCCGGCAGGAAAAACTCAATGATTCTCCTCGTTCCGGTCTTCACTTCCGCCTGGGCGGTCATGCCAGGGCTGATGGGCATATCTTTGTTTCCGACTTTAAGAGTGGTTGCCTGGGGTTTTACCTTAATTTTGTATACATAGCCCTGCTTTTCATCCTCGATGGCGTCTGGGCTGATATTAACGATTTCACCAGGGATGGCGCCATACTTTTGGAAGGGGAAGGTATCCAGTTTGATGTCCACCTGCTGGCCGGTGTGTACGAAGCCAATGTCTTTGTTGAGAACCATGGCCTCCAATACTAGAGGGGTGTTGTCGGGCACTATGGTGACGATTGGGGTTTCGCTGCTTACAAGACCCCCAATCGTGTTGGCAGATACTCCCTGCACAATGCCGTCAACAGGGGCGATGACGCTTTGAAGGCTGAGGCGCTTGGCCGTTTTCTCTACTTCCTTCTCCAGCTCCTGGATGGCTTTATCTTTAGCAACCAGTTCTTCCATAACTGTTTTCTGGTAGTCCACAGTACTCAGGGCCACATCGGTTTGTTTTCCGTCTATCTGGGCTTGATAAAAATCGATCTGGGATAATTGAAAATCCCGTTGCTGTTGCATAAGTTCTAACTCGTTTTGCTTTTTTATGAGGTCCTGAGCCGCAACTGCACCAGCATCGGCCAACATTTTCTGGATTCGCACCTCATCTTCCAGAGTGCGGATCTTTGTTTCGATCTGACCCAGGGTTTTTTGGGCCATGGTAAGTTCTTCGGTGCTCTGGGCAACGGTGGTGCGTAGGGAGTTCTGCATCTGGGACTGTTTCTGCTGCTTCAGGGTACTCAGTTCCTTTTGGCGCAGCAGCACTTCGGGGTCGATACCCAGACTGCTGTTCTCTTGTAGGAGGGTGTCAATCTTACTGCTGTTCCTTTCCCAGGCTGCCTGGAGCAGGGCCCGTTCGACCCTGGCGGTGTCCAGGGCGATTTTTAGTTTATCAAGCTCAGCGGCGTTAATAGTAGTGTCCAGTTCGATTAGCAGCTGGCCCATTTCAACATGCTGACCTTCCTGCACATGGATGGCAGTGATAACTCCGCCCTCCATGCTCTGAATGACTTTAATGTTGCCATCTGGAATCAGTTTTCCTGAGGCTGTGGCTACTTCATCTATCTGGCCGATGATCGCCCACAATATGCATAGCATAATGATGGCAAGGATACCCCAAATAATGCGCTTTCCCAGTGGCGATTCAGGCTTTTCGATGATTTCAAGGGCAGCAGGCAGGAATTCTGTCCGGTAGTCTTTTTCTTTATCAATCTTAAACAGCTTCATGCGGTAACCTCCTGGCTGTCGTCCTTTATATCTTCAGCTGAGGATGCAGTAGGAGCGGCGGGTACAGACGATGCAAATACCTGTGCCTGCCGCCCCGGTGTTAACGATTGGGTATTATTTTTTGGAGGCACACTGCCAAATTGTTGATTGTAAAGATGATAATAAAGCCCTTTATGCGCCAGGAGAGCCTTTTCCGGGCCGTACTCAACAAGGTTCCCTTTATCCAGCACCATGATGGCATCAGCACTTCGCAGGGTGGAGAGACGATGGGCAATGATGAGAACAGTACGGCCTGCACAGATTTTGGCGAGATTTTTCTGGATTATATTTTCCGATTCATAGTCCAGGGCGGAAGTGGCTTCATCAAAGATTAATATCCTCGGATTTGCAAGAAGAGCCCGGGCGATAGCCAAACGCTGGCGTTGCCCCCCGGAGAGGGCTTCACCTTTTTCACCGACCTGTGTATCATATCCTTCGGGGAGTTCCAGGATGAATTCATGAGCACCAGCCATATTTGCACAGTGAATAATTTCTTCCATGGCCGCAGCCGGCTTGTGAATGCAGATGTTGTCTTTGACGGTGCCGTTGAAGAGGAAGTTCTCTTGAAGCACTACACCGATCTGTCTTCTGAGCCAGTGTGGATCAGCCAAGGCTATGTCATGGCCATCGATGAGAATCTTACCGCCTTCGGGTATATAGAGCCGCTGGATGACTTTGCTCATGGTGCTTTTCCCGGAGCCGCTGCGACCAACGATCCCAATGACTTTACCGGCCGGAATGGTAAAGCTAATATTTCTCAAAGCTTCTGGAGCGTCCATACGGTAGCGGAAAGTAAGGTTCTGGAACTCGACGGATCCCCGAATTGCGGGTAGACGCATTTTCTGCATGTCGGAATGGGGTTCGGGCTGAGCATTGAAAATATCCCCTAACCTCTCCAGAGACACTGCCGTCTGCTGGAATTCCTGCCATAGGTTTACAATGCGAAGTATGGGACCACTAACCTGACCGGAAAGCATCCGAAAAGCGATGAATTGACCTATGGTAATTGCACCAGTGATGACGAGGTGGACTCCGGTCCACAATAGTGCTAAATCGGTTACACGCTGGATGGTTTGCCCTACGGCTCCGGCACTGCCGCCGATGATGCTGGTTTTGAAGCTGGCCTCCACATAACTGGCGATTTTATCCTCCCACCGTCTTTGGGTGAGGGGCTCCAGGGCAAAGCTCTTTATGGTCTGGACACCGCTCACGTTTTCCACGAGGAAGCTCTGCATATCTGCCCCGGTGTTGAATTTCTCTTCCAACTGGTTTTTAAACATGGGGGTGATGATAAAGGACAGGGCAGCATAAATAGGCAATGACGCCAGTACAATCCACGTTAACGTGTGACTGTATAGAAACATCACGAATATGTAGACGCCGAGAAACATCACATCTAATATGGTGGTAAGTGGCGTTCCTGTTAGAAAGCGCCGGATGTTCTCCACTTCCCTTACCCTTGCTATGGTATCTCCCACCCGGCGCACTTCAAAGTATCGGAGAGGCAGTTTAAAAAGATGGTCGAAGAGCCGGGCAGAAAGGATTACATCGATACGGTTGGTAGTATGGGAGAACACGTAGTTCTTAGCCAGGGACAAGAGCATCTCAAAAACCACTATGACAGCAAGACCCGTCATAAGTACCTTAAGGGTGGTGAAGCCTTTGTGCATCAGCACTTTATCAATGATAACCTGCATTACAAGAGGAGAAGCCAGGCCTATGATCTGCAGGGCAAATGCCGCCAGCAGCACATCGATCAGGGGCTTTTTGTACTTGATTATGGTAGGTATGAACCATTTGAGCCCGAAGGTCATCTTCCGCAATGTAATTTCCTTATGCTTGCAGAGGATCACTTCCCCGGAGAACCGCTCTAATAATAACTTTTCATCCCACTGCTCAGGATGACCCTTTTCCGGGTCCAGCACCAGTGCCTTCCCCTCTTCCATTTTGGCCAAAACAATAAACCCTCCCTGGGTATCGCCAAGGAGGCATGGAACGGGCTGTTTGAAAAGAGCCCCGGTCTGTACCCGGACGCTCTTCATTTTGAGGTTGGATTTTTTTCCGATTAGCATGATTTCATCACGGTTGGGATCTCGCCCTTCCAAGTTGAAGCTATGGTCTATTTGAACTCCGTCTAGTGCTACTTGATTGAGCTGGGCTAGGATAATTAAGCTTCGCAGGGATTTTCCCATCGTGTTTTCGTTTTCGGCTTCCGACATTATTCCTCCGCAGGATGGCTTATAATTAGAAAAAATTGTCCTATATTTTCCTTTTAAGTATATTTTATATTGCTATGGTATAATATTCAATAAATATTTCCTTTTTTATCCTTTCATTTTCCTAGATACTCTGAGTCAGCCTGGGGCCCCAGGCATAAAAGGCAAATCCAGGAGGGGCCATGGCGGTTTGCTGGAAGCGGCGGGGACTGTGTTTTTGTTAACTATCTTCGTTTTTCGTGGGCGGTTGGGTTAGACAAACGAACCCTTCGGTTTGGTCATTGATTATTTGTAAATACTGGCAATATTTATTTCTGCTCATACTCGCTGTCAGCTCGTAATTGTCAAAGCTGACCATGTATGACCTGTTATCGTCTTTATATACTTTTTTCACTTTACTCAAATTAATAAGGTAGGATTTGTGAGATCTAAAGAAGGAACTACTGAGGTTTTTCTCAATTTCGTCAAGAGACAGATACAGCTTGTGTATTCTGTCGCCGGTGTGTATATAAGCTACATTGCCATATTTCTCCACAAATAGAATATCCGCCTTGCTAATATGATAACATTCACCTTTCCCTTTGATAATGATGCTGGTGGGGATGGTATTCCTCTGCCTGACCTTATCGGCGATCTCTTTTATCAACGCCTTGAGTTTAGATTTATTAATGGGTTTAATTATATAATCATAAGGGTGGACCAAAAAAGATTGCAGAGCATATTTAGTATAACCAGTGATAAATACCATAAAACAGTCAGGGTTGATACTAAATATGCTTCTGGCTACAGCTAATCCACTGATGTCTCCCGGGCATAGTTCTATATCCAGGAGAATACAGGATGGTCTATGTTTCTGAGCAAGCTCAATCGCTTCACTGCTGCTTGAAGTAGCATAAGTTCCTGTCACTTCTGGTATTTCATTCACAATTTTTTTTAAGAATTCCCGATTATATTCTTCGTCTTCAAGAATTAGGACCTCAAACAACATAAACCCTTCTTTGTGCTTTTTTTGTTCTATTTACTTTTCCGGTGAATCTGGCTCATAGAGTAAGAATAGTTTAAATGCGTTCATGTTTGCCGCGCTTACGACGGTCAATACTAATGCAAATGCTGACGCAAATGGTACTAACAGTTTCTTCATCATAATGTCACCTCCTTTTTTTGCCGATTATATCAACAGTGTGGTCAACCACTCCGATGATACCGTAACCTATGGGGGTAATCAGAAGAAGGCTTATCAATGCACCCCAAGTCAAGGCGACGCTTTCTGCCGATTTACCGTTATGCATCAAAATAAAGGCCGTGATGACATAAATCATTAAGGCGATTAGCATATAAACTTTTCTGATATAACGAACCTTGATATCAGTGATATTGTATTTATGGGTACCAGCCGGAACCCATTTTATGGTGGTGTAGATTCCCATCAGTAATGCCGTTGTGATTAGACCCGTTAAAAAATTGATGGGGATTTCAAGAGTACTCAAATAGCCAAAAACCACAAAAACAAGAGTACTGACCACTATACAACGATTTCCCGAACTCATGTGCACCCCTCCGCCAATACACCTGAGCGGGGCAAATATCGCCAGGAAGATCAAGGTGTTCTTAATAGTGCCCAATAGAAATGCCAGCCCTGCAACCAGTGTCATAGTTATCAATAATAATAAAAGGATCTCTATCGAATAGGCATACCATGCTGCACTGTTGTCACTGGATTCTAATATGCCGGCTAACTGTTGCGCGATTTTCCTGGATAGCGTTTGAATCAATTTTTCAACACCTTACTGGGTAGTCTGATCCTAATATGGGTATTATCATCACAATTAATTTCTATTTGGCCATTATGTTTTTTGAGTAGTTTTTGGACTATATATAAACCGTAGCCGCGGTATTCTGATATTTTTGTACTCACTCCGGCTTGAAAAACATCAACTCCGGCCGGCATGGCCGCTCCATTGTTATAAACATCGATTATATAAGAATCATGATCCTGCCTGAACTCAATCTCAACCCTGGGCTTGTCAGCTTCAACTGCGGCTTCCAGGGCGTTATCAACCAGATTTCCCACGATACTGCAGACATCCCTTGAAGGTATATCAAGATTAGACAATTCCGAATGTAAAAAAATTCCCACGTCAATGCCCTTTTTCTCGGCGGCGGCCTTTTTACTGTTCAATAATGCCGATAAAGCCGGATGATCAATGTAGCACATTTCATATTGCGGTATAATACCCTCGGTTATACTGTCCATATAATCGATGGCCTCATCAATACGGCCCAGCCCCATTAATGATTGAATAGCCTGCATATGCTTGGAATATTCGTGTCTTTCAGCTTGCAGGGTTCTTATGAGTTCTTCTACCTGAGTAAGATGGTTCTTCATCATTAAGGCTTTAGTTCTATAGACTCGGTGCCGGCCAATATTTTTTACCGAAATTAAACTGATAACACACATGATGAGGATGATTAAATTGATAAAAGGTATGGCCTGTTTAAGATAACCCAGGTTTTCAACTACTATTATTTCAGTATTGATGGTTATCACCAGTAAGGTCTGTAAAAGAATAGTAATAATCACAAAATAATCACTATCTTTGTTCATCGTTTTCCCCTAGCTCACCAAGACTGATTAGAACAAAGTTAAAACGTTTAACTACCAATAATACTGCTATGGTGACTAAAAATACGGGGATATAGGTGAATATATTCAGTACTGCGTCAACCAATAATTTCTCTGCTATATCAGGACGTATCCACAATAACACCTGTATAACTAAGCTTTCAATCACTCCGGAAACCATGATTCCCAACAAACAGGCAATCAAGGTCTTTTTCAGATGTATTTTAAGTATCAAGCCAGTGATGATTATCAAAAATGTGGTGAGAATAAGTGTATTTAATACCAGTGGAATAGCCAAAGGCCGGACAAAATAAGTTGCGATAGCAAATAAAAGCGCGCACAAAATGCTTTTCTTAAAATCCACACTGATATTACACAAGCTAAAACCGATGTAGATCACCAAAACGGCCTGTGGAATTGAAATAAATAGTACAAGAAACCACGGTATATATTGCAACTCTATTCCTCCATTAATTGGAGTGTCTTTATTAAACTTCTTTAAATTAACTGTATTTCCTTTTGTTAGATTTGACAATTTATCAGCATAAAAGGCTTAATCATACCTTTTGGTTTTTTATATGACAACATTCCTTGTCATTTTCCACGCATCGCAGCAGTAGATGCCACAGATTAAAGTTCATAACCACTCTTGACAGGCAACCTTACATACTGTATATATTAATTATAAACACTATGCAAGGTATATATGGTATGTACTCTATGGAGGCTTAATCGTGCGCATTATTCTTTCCAACGCGTCACCCGACCCGATATACGAACAAATACGCCGGCAGATCCAGGGCCATATCTTGAAAGGGGAGCTGAAGCCAGGCGATGCTCTGCCTTCGATCCGCAACCTCGCCCAGCAGCTGCAAATCAGCGTCATTACCACCAAGCGGGCCTACGATGAACTGGAGCGGGACGGTTTTATCGAGACGGTCACCGGCAAGGGCTCTTTTGT
>NZ_DIPG01000004.1:0-10768 GCF_002426325.1 Syntrophomonas sp. UBA5494
TTACATAAAACTTATAAAGCGGGGAATGTTAAACTCCCCGCCTGCTGGGATGGCTGCCGGTACGCCAGTTTGAGCTACCCGTTCACAGCCAGATGGCATGCAAACCTGATAGGATTGGCATAGATTTCATCTTCCAGATGTTGATCATTGAGTCGGCTTAGACTCACTTTCAGGGGTTTGGCATTGACCTCGATGATCCATACCTTGCCCTTATGGTCAATGCCCATATCCAGACCCAACTCCCCGCAACACCCAAAATGATCTTCAATAGCCTGACATGCAATCAGGGCAATACGGGTAACTTTTCCCGCAATTCCGTTATGTTGACCGGGTTTTTGGCGAAATACTGTTTTCAGGGCATGAGGCCAGCTGATTACCGACCCGCCGCTTCTCGGACTGGTAATGATACTTTTCCGCGCCGCTACTCTGACTGCGGTACCCGCCACTATCCATTTGCCGTTGATATCCTTCTGGCACAATACCCGCATATCAAACTGCTTACCCCGATATTTGGCCAATGGGATTTTTTCTTGAATGATATATCCCCCACCTGCTTCGCCATAGGAGGTCAGGAAAGACTGAATATTGTGAAGATTTTTTAAATGCCTTTTTACATTTTGTTCCGGCTTGCGGCTCTCCAACAGAAAACCATCACCCACTTTGGATAGTCTGAAAACCCCATGGCCCCTACTCAAACCATCAGGCTTCAAGTAGATGGCCTCACAATCATTCACTGCTGCAGCGACCTGTTTATTGGTATAAAGAATCGCAGTACGGGGCAAACAGGAGGCTAATTCAGGCGTCTGCCTCAAAACTTGATAAGTTTCCCATTTGCAAAGCTTGGGAATGGCATTGAATATCGTGACCTGTCGAAGCTCGGACAGCATCTCCCGCAGTTTGGTCCCATCGCTCCTGCCATGAGCGCCAAAACAACGGTCGTATATGACGGATGGAAGCGGAAATAGTCTGGAGGTCCATAAACCTTCTCGCGCTGATTGCTTCTTATAGAACCAGCCCCGGACGAGCCACTGACCCGGGAAAATATTATTGAGACTGAAAAAACAAGCCAGGGCTCCCAAACGGTCACATTCATTCACATACTTGTAGAAATTTTGGTTTTTGCACAGCCCTTGTGCTAAAAGCTCAATGTCTTTTTCAGATACAAAGATGCCGATCAGGGGACCCAAAATAACCCTGTTGTTAAACACTACTCGTCCCAATGTTTCCAGGTCCGGCAACAAAAGTTGCCGGGCAGCTTCCGCGGGTATCTTTAATCCGCCTTGCGCCCCCAACATGGCCCCTTTTTCTATAAGCAAGCCAGCAGTTCCAAACTGGAGAACTGCTTCTTCCTCATGATCTGACCAGAATTTGTCTGTGACATGTGCATTCGCGAGCGGCGATCTTAAAACGGTTGAGTTTTTATGCTGCAATGCTGGCCGGGTTTTGATCATAACCAATAAATCCACCACCCTTGTTACTTATATTTCAACTAGTTTATCTTATGGAGAAGCGTGTTGTGCTGACACCAATCCTTGTGCAATCTTCATAGGCTATAAATAAAACAGGTGAATCATATTGAAAATTAAAATACGTGTAATGCATGATAATGAACCGGTTCCCACCCTCTTTCTTGACAAGGTGCCTGAAGATATTGCAACTATGGATGTTGGTTACGGCGCCAAAAAAATAACGGCCAGAGTCAAGAAAGCGGATGGGAAAACAAGAACCGACGAAATCTTGATTAACCAGGCGCTATCAGAGCGACTGATGCTGCGTGAGAACCAGAGATCGATCCTGAGCAACACACACCCCGGTCAACTCATTCTAGGTCCTCTCATCGGCATTCATGTTTCAGCAGCTTACAAAGCGGAACTGTTAAAAAATAATATTGAAGGAGATTATAGACGCTTTATTACGGCCGCCGATTCACTGGGGGGAGAAGCCTTTTTGTTCGCTAGCGGGGATGTAGAGGAAAATGGTTCATTCATAAACGGCTTGACCAAAGCCGACGGTGGAGACTCGAAATGGCAGCATCATAAATACCCGCTTCCGAACGTCATATACAGCCAGTATCATAATGATGACAATCCACAGCATATCAAGCAGGTATTAACGGCATTAGCTGATACTCATGGAATTAAGGTGACCAATTATCCTGAACCCCAATTCCACGTTATACCCAACCAAACTTTTAAAGCGGCGGAAATGCTGGATTGTTGCCTGGAAGTCCGCCTGTTGATGCAGAGAGACCACTGCGGTCTGTGGAAGTATTCTGCAGGGTGCGCAGTCCTTGCGCCACACGACATTAAGGAACCCACCTTGTTCATCAAGCACCCTTTGGACGCTGCTTTAAGAGAAGTTTATGCTGACAATTTCAAAAAGGTAAAAGAGAATCTGACCCAACGTGCCCTGGCTGAATCGGTAAGATTAGATAGTCAAAACCCGACTCTGCTCGAATTGGAAATGCATTTTGGTATGGATTCATCCGGTGCAGCACATCTGAAAAATATAGACATAATGCCTGAAAAAAGATATGCCCTGGATTTTAAGGGCTCATCGGCGGCATATTGGGCAATAAGGCGTCCACTCTATTATTGCTTCCACCTGGCGGGGTATCAGGTAGGCAATGTGGATTTACCCAGGTATATTAAGAAACGCTACAGGCAGAGGGTTCTCATTGGTATATTTGAAGCCATGGGCAGGATCAGATCGATTCAATCAGGAAATGCAGATATTGACCAACAGCTCCTGGCCAAAGCCAGCAGGGAATTAGAATGCACTACGTACCACTTCTCGGTCAATGACTTAGGCCATAATAAAACCATTAACGGTTGGCACTACAGCCATCGCAAAAAGAAGTGGCTGCACAAGGAATTTCCATGGCCGCAGGTCTTGTATGACAGGGCTACATTTTTCAGAGCTGCGCAGCGTGAAAAGGCCAAAATATTTAGAAACAGGATTAAGGACAACGGAAGCACACTGCTTATAAACAACAAATCAGTTTTTGGCAAGGGCAGAACCGATAAGATACTGCGTAAAATGCCTTATCTAAGGCCATATTTACCGGATAATCTGGTCAATCCGACGCCATCCAAAATAGAAGAATTACTGGAGCGGTTCGCCATGGTGTTTGTCAAAACCGAGTATGACTCCAGAATGTCAGGGGTCTGGAAAATTGAAAAACTGGAGGGCCTGTATAAACTGTCAACTGAAGAGGCCAGCTTGAGCTACAAAAGCTTTGTGCAGCTATGGTCCGAACTACAGCCTATCATTGCCCCGGAGTCCTATGTAGCGCAACAAGGCATCTATGCAGTGGAATATAAGACACATCCGCTGAATGTCAGGGCCATTATGCAAAAAAATCATCAAGGTCAATGGGAAGCGGCATTAATAAAACCATGGATTACCAATTCACCTACCATCAGGGAAAAAACATTCAACTGGCAGCAGATCATGCCAGAGGTTTTTCCGCTCAGCCCAAAGGCTGATGCCATATATCGTGATATATGCAGGGTGGCAACAGCTGTAGCCCAGACCCTTGAAGCCCGGTCAGGGCCTCTGGGAGAGTTAGGCATCGATATTGTTATTGATAAAACAGGTCATCCCTGGATCATTGAAATCAACGGCAAAACCAATAAGACTTTTTTTATTCGGAATGAGCCATCGGACGCCAGGTATCGATTGTTTTACAACCCTCTCGCTTATGGGATTTATCTGGCCAGAAACTGTTGAGGACATTGGCATGCGGTAGAAGGAGTCAACCGAAAGTTTGGCGTAGGAGATGGTTCAAATCATTGTACCAGGCGCAACATTTTTGATTGCCCAGCATCAACATAACACACTGGGGATGCTTTTTTATGCTTATCGAAAGCGCCTTTAAAAATACACCATGACAACAGCCCTGCGGTGTCACGCGTGTCGCGGGTGTGAGCCGGCCTACTAGATTACAGAAATGGAGCATATATAAGAAATAGCAACATTTTCAGGAACAGGGGTGGACGCGTGTTTAAAGCCGGGGTCTATTATCTCCCCATGAAGATATACAAGACTGCTGTTATTTCGACCTTTTCAATACTCCTGATTGCGGCCATCTGGCTGGGACTGCCGCCCGAAGAGAGCTATATTCCGGCTTATGCCCTGGCCAGCAAGGTGGTAGTCATTGACCCGGGCCATGGAGGCTGCGACCCCGGCGCATCAAGGGGGGCTTATGTTGAAAAAGATATTACCCTGGCTATCAGCCAGCATCTCGCCCGGCAACTCAGTGAGGCCGGGGCCATGGTAGTGATGCTGCGCACCGAGGACCGCGATCTGGTCGGAGATGGATTTAGCGGTACTGTGGCCGCGCGCAAACGGGAAGACCTTAAATTGAGGGCGCAGAGAGCCAATGAGGTCAAGGCTGACCTGTATATCAGTATTCACACCAATGCTGACCCCAGCCCGCGCTGGTATGGAGCCCAGGTCTTCTATGACGCTTCCAGCAAACCCAGCAAATTGACAGCCGTTATGATTCAGGAGGAAATAACCAAACAACTGGGGAATACTAAACGCAAGGCAGCACCGGGGGATTACTATATCTTGAGGAACACCCAGATGCCGGCCGTTATTGTAGAGGTGGGCTTTATTTCCAATCCCCAGGAAGCCAGCCTGTTAGCCGATAACGACTACCAGGTGAAAATGGCCCAGGCCATTTTCGCCGGAATCGCCCAGGCTCAGGTTAGAACTTATGATACCGAGATCGAACTATACCCCAATTGGTAAACCTTGAGACAGACAAAGGAGTGAGCACTATGCTGACCTATGCGGCCCTGTCGCCTCATCCCCCGTTGATCATTCCCTATATCGGCGAGGAGAGGCTTCAGGGCGTGAAGAGCACTGTTGCGGGTATGAAAGCGATGGCCGCGCAAATGGCTCGAAGCCGGCCGGAAACGGTGATCTTTTTCACCCCTCATGGCAATGTATTTGCAGATTGTATCACCGCACTGGTGGAACCGCAACTTTACGGTGATTTGAGCGCTTTTGGCAGCCTTCACAAAGGACAAACCTACCCCAATGACCTGGAACTCTTAAGTGAAATCGGGCGTTTATGCAATGATGCCGATATATCCATGCTGGCCATCGATGAGGCCTTGGCCGGCAAATATAAATTCCATAAAAATCTGGATCACGGCATCCTGGTACCTCTGCATTACCTGCGGGAGGCGGGCTGCGGCGGCATAGCCATCATAGCCCTCAGTGTAGCTTATTTGCCTTTACTTGCACTATATCAGGCCGGGCTGTTTGTCAGACAGGCTGCTCAACGTTTAGGCCGCCGGGTGGCTATTATGGCTTCGGGCGACATGTCCCATCATCTTAAAAGCGAAGGCCCCTATAGCTACCACCCCGATGGCCCCCGTTTTGACGGGGCCATGCAGGATTTGCTGGCTCACGGGGATGTGACAGGCATTCTCGACATGCCGGAAGATATGCGCGAAAATGCCGGCGAATGCGGCTACCGGTCGGTGGTCATGATGTTGGGGGCCCTGGACGGTCTGAACTTTGAGCCCCAGGTTTTCAGCTATGAAGGCCCCTATGGGGTTGGATATCTGGTGGCCGGATTTAAGCCCGGTACAGAACCCCGGGACAGTATATTGGAGCAAATGCAGAGCAAACAAAGCCAGGCTATACAGCGACAACGTCAGGGTGAAAGTATGCCGGTACGCTGGGCGCGTATGGTTCTGGAGGAGTTTATCCGCAACAACAGACGGCCGGCTTTGCCTCGTGAAATGCAGGAACTGCAGAAAAAACAGGCGGGGGCTTTCGTTTCCCTGAAGAAAAAGGGGCAGCTGCGCGGCTGTATCGGCACCATCACTGCAGTTCGGCCCGACCTGGCCCAGGAAATAGCCGCCAATGCGATTAGTGCAGGCACCCAGGATTATCGCTTCGAGCCGCTCCGGGCTGAGGAACTGGACGAGCTGGTATATTCAGTTGACATATTGGGTCAACTTGAACCGGCCACCCGGAATCAGCTCGATCCTAAAGAGTACGGGGTGATCGTCAGTTCGGGGAGGAAACGCGGCCTCTTGCTGCCGGATCTGGAGGGAGTGGATACGGTTGAGCAGCAACTGCAGATTGCACTGCAGAAAGCGGGTATATCCAATAAGGAAGCCTATACTATCGAGCGCTTCAAGGTAACCCGATATACGTAAGCCATAAAATAACTCCGCAGGAGGGATATCGTGGCTCAGGCTATGTTTTTCGAACCACTGGAGGACTTGGGAGTAAAGTGCAATTTATGCCCGCATCACTGCAAGATTAAGCCGGGTAAGAAGGGGATCTGCCGGGTACGCAGCAATCAAGCCGGCAGTCTGATAACCTCCAATTATGGACAGGTGGCCTCGCTGGCCCTGGACCCCATCGAGAAAAAACCGCTCTATCATTTCTTTCCCGGTAATATGCTCCTCTCGGCAGGCACCTATGGCTGCAATCTGTCCTGCAGCTTTTGCCAGAACTATGCCCTGGCCCACGACACTCCGGCTACCCGGTTTATTCCTCCTGAAACCCTGGTGCTGGTTGCCGAACAGAGTCGAAGCAGCGGTTCTATCGGCGTAGCATTCACATATAATGAGCCATCGGTTTGGTACGAATATATCTGGGATTGTAGCCAACTTCTAAAAAATCGCGGTCAAAAGGTAGTTTTGGTCACCAACGGCTACATCGAAACCCGGCCTTTAGAGCAGCTGCTGCCCTTTATCGACGCTCTCAATATCGATGTTAAGGCATTCCGGAATGACTTTTACAGAAGGCTGTGCAAGGGTGCCCTGGCGCCGGTAATAAACACCGTCGAGCGCGCCGCCCGTCATACCCATGTAGAGATCACCACTTTGATCATTCCTGGCGATAATGATCAGTTGGAGGACATAGAAGCCCTGGCCAAATGGCTGGCTTCCATACGCAAAGAGATCCCCCTGCATTTGTCGCGCTATCATCCGGCCTATCATTATGACCGGCCGCCCACCCCGGAATCCACCCTCATGCAAGCCAGAGAAGCGGCCCGGATTCATCTGCCTTTTGTCTATCTGGGCAATACCGGTCTGGGCAATGACACCCGGTGTCTGAATTGTCAAGCTCTGCTTATCCGGCGCAGTTACTACCGGACTGAAATGGTGCATTTTGAAGAAGGGCGCTGTACAAGCTGCGGGGCTGAGATAGACTATATAATCGCCTGAAGATAAACTCAGGACTAACTGGCCGGGCAGGATAGGTCAGATTGTTATCAGGTGGTTTTCCCGCTCAGTTCAAAGCGCAAGAAAGGGAAGAACTAAAGCGTTCTTCCCTTCTTTATATGAAAGCCCCGGGAAAAAACCCAGGAGCTGTTCACACCTTATCAAACCCACACAATGTATGATATGAAACCCTTAATAGTAGTGTTACAACAGAACAGGCTTTATATTCCAACCCAGTACTGAATTTCATACGAATCAAGGCTTCTGGGCATCATCATGAGACAGGCAGGATGTTATCGGGTATTATAGAGAAGATAAAAGAGAAACCAGGTTTAAACACCTATGGAGGAGTGGTTTTATGGAGAGCAAATGGACGCTCTATTGTATCAAATCGTGAAGTACCTGCCAGAAAGCGAGGGCGTGGCTTTCGCAGCACGGGGTGGAATTTTGCGAACGGGACCTCCTGGCTGATCCGCCCGGCCTGGCGGAATTGCGCCGGCTGGCCAAAATGGCGGGGGTGGGGGTCAGGGATTTGGTAAACACCAAAAGCCAGGCTTATCGTAAGATCAAGCCGGATTTGGACAACCTGGATGAAAAAGGCCTGGCGGATCTCATTCAGAAAAACCCCCGCATTATGGTGCGCCCGCTCCTGGTCAAGAAGACGAAAATCGAGAGGGGTTTCAGTGAAGCCAAATATCAGGCCCTCCTGGGCAGCTGAACAAAAAGGCATGGAACGCCCATGCCTTGCACAGCCACACCCGGGGAACATGATCAGTCATAGCAATAAGCCCGGAGGAATAAGTATACAGTATTAGCAGCCGCTATGGGTTGCAGATTAATAAATTCCTGCTATACTGTAATACGAAAATAAAATTAAGCACATGGCAATGACGCCAAAGTGACAACGCATCACTAAGGGCGTTTTTTTTTGCGGGCATCTACAGTTGCCCAGGATGGAGGCAAAAAATCATGAAGACCAATCCCGGTTATCTGGTACTGGAAAATGGCATGGTCTTTAGCGGAGAATTGCTGGGAACGGGCCCCCGCTCGGGTGAGGTGGTATTCAATACCAGCATGGTGGGATATGAGCAGATTATAACCGACCCCTCCTACGCCGGGCAGATTGTGGTCATGACGTATCCATTGATCGGCAATCACGGCTTTAACCTGAACAATATGGAATCCCAGCGTTCCTGGCTGGAGGGTCTGGTGGTGAATCAACTCTGCAACGGTTCGGAGCATTATGAACAACAGATGTCCCTGGTGGATTATCTCCATACCAACGAGATCCCGTGTTTGCAGGGCATCGATACCAGAGCCCTGACCAGAATCCTGCGGGTGCGAGGCACCATGGGCGGCATCATCACCTCCAGGCTGGACGACCTCGCCGGCCTGCAAAGAGAGGCCAGCCGCTTGACTCCTCCCCCGGGGGGCTACGTAGGCCGGGTGACCAGACCGGAGATGAAGATGGTAGGTTCAGGTCCGAGGCGGGTGGTTTTGATCGATTACGGAGTCAAGCGGAGCATCATCACCTCTCTGGCGGCGAGAAAGTGTCAGGTAATTGTGGTGCCGGCCCAGACTTCGGCCCGGACTATCCTGGACCTGGAACCGGATGGGATCGTATTGTCCAACGGCCCTGGCGACCCGGCCGACTGCGGTTTTGCCGTTGCGACTATCCGCCAGCTCCTGGGCAACATACCCATATTCGGCATCTGCCTGGGACACCAGCTCTTGAGCCTGGCGCTGGGGGGGAAAACCAGCAAGATGGTATTCGGCCACCGGGGAGCCAATCAACCGGTGAAAGACCTGCGCAGCGGCAAGGTCTATATGACCTCACAGAACCATGGCTACACAGTGGAAGCGGATTCACTCCATGATAAAGCGGTCCGGGTGGTCTTTAGCAACCTCAATGACAACACGGTGGAGGGTTTGATACACCGGGAGCTGCCGGCCATGTCGGTGCAGTTTCATCCCGAAGCCGCCCCGGGCCCCCTTGACACCAAGTTCCTGATGGATGAATTCGTGGCGCAAATAGATGCTTATAAACGCAATCATGATAAGCTTTTAATTCGGCATATAGGCTGAATATATTCATAGGGCAATGGGGCCCTCTGTCCAAGGTGACAGAGGGCCTCTGTTTTTCTATAGACTTTACTGCAGCAACGGCGCTGATAACCCCTAATTGGGTTTCAGGGCCTTTGCTATTGAAAGGAGGTGAAAAAATGAAAAAGATTGAGGCCATTATCAGACCCAGCAAGCTGGAGGAACTTAAAGCAGTGCTCAATAAAATGGAGGTGCGCGGCATGACGGTTTACAATGTGATGGGCCGGGGGCTGCAGCAAAATGTCAAGCAATACTACCGCGGCCAGGAAGTATCCGTAGACCTCTTCCCCAAAGTAAAGGTGGAGGTCATCTGCCGGGATCACTGGCAGGAGAGGATCGTCGATGCCATCATGGAGACCTGCCGTACCGGGGCGATTGGTGACGGAAAAATCTTTGTTTATCCGGTGGAAGAAATCATACGCATCAGCAGCGGCGAACGCGGCGATGCGGCTCTGTAAACAGGTATTTTATTACAGGCCAAAGGGGGCCTGCGCAAATTTTTAGGCTGTATTGACAGCCCGATTTAGGAGGTTTTAAATTATGAGATCATTAAAACTATCACTTGGCGCAGTGACCCTGGCCATCACCCTCTTGGCAAGCAGACCGGCCCTGGCTGCTGAAGAGGTCAGCATAAGTGCAGGGGATACCGGTTTTATCCTCATCTGCGCCGCCCTGGTGTTGTTGATGACCCCGGGCCTGGCCATGTTCTACGGCGGCATGGTGCGCAGCAAGAACATACTCAGTATCTTGATGCAATGCCTGGCAGCCATGGCCCTGGTATCGATACAATGGATACTCCTGGGCTATACTTTATCCTTCGGGCCTGATCATGGCACCTTAATAGGGGGTTTGGACTTCTTAGGCTTTGGCAACATCGGTCTGGAGGCCTTATCAGACACAGTACCCATTCCTCATCTGGCCTTTGCCGGCTTCCAGCTAATGTTCGCCATCATAACTGCGGCCCTTATAACCGGGGCTTTCGCGGAGAGGATGAAATTCTCGGTCTTCGTGGTCTTCATCCTGCTGTGGACCACCTTGATATATGATCCCCTGGCCCACTGGGTATGGGGAGGCGGCTGGCTGGGCCAATTGGGCATCATGGACTTTGCCGGAGGCACTGTGGTACACATCAGTTCTGGGGTGTCCGGCCTGGTGGCGGCTCTGGTGCTGGGCAAGCGCCTCGGCAAGGAGCGAGAGGCCATCCGTCCTCACAATATGCCCTTGACCGTTCTGGGCGCAGGATTGCTGTGGTTCGGCTGGTTCGGGTTTAATGCCGGCAGCGCCCTGTCCGCCAATGGGGTGGCGGCCCTGGCCTTCCTGGTGACCAACACCTGCACTGCTGCCGGAGCCTTATCCTGGGTGGCGGCGGAATGGCTGCATCATGGCAAACCCACCGTTTTTGGCGCGGTCAGCGGTGCGGTAGCCGGCCTGGTCGCCATCACCCCGGCGGCGGGTTTTGTCAG
>NZ_DIPG01000083.1:0-5291 GCF_002426325.1 Syntrophomonas sp. UBA5494
AAAATCAATGGTATGGATGTGCGCATCGCCGTTGCTCACGGGCTGGGAAATGCCAGAACACTCCTGGAAAGTATCCGGGATGGTTCATGCCGCTACCACGCTATCGAAATTATGGCTTGTCCCGGCGGCTGCGTGGGCGGCGGCGGGCAGCCTTATCACCACGGTGACATCGAGGTATTGAAGGCTCGCACCAGGGCCATCTACAATGAAGACCGGAATAAAACCCTGAGAAAGTCTCATGAAAATTCGTATGTACAGGAGCTTTATAAGGAATTCCTGGGGAAACCTTATCAAGATAAAGCGATCAAATTCCTGCACACTCACTATACGGAGCGGGAAAATATTTAACAAAATGAACCTGCTTGCACAAATTGAGGAGTTGCATTTGATAAAAGCCGTTAATGCGGATATAGATTATTTATTGACGAATAATCGAAATTACTGGAGGAATTGTGCAAGTAAACCAAGAATTAATAACTCCATGTATGCTGCCCCAGTTTGATACTAAAACTATGATTTGAAGGAGGTTGAACCGTGAAGAGACCTACTAGGAAAAATCTGGCCCTAATGCTGCTGCTGGTCTTTATGTTAACGGTTGTAGCAGGCTGTGCAGACAAAAAGGAAGAGTCTCAGACGGCCCCGCCGGCTGCAGGACAGGAGTTGCTGGTGGGCTTTATCTATGTGGGCCCCCCCGGTGATGCGGGTTGGACCTATGCTCACGATCAAGGCCGAAAATATCTGGAAGAGAAACTGCCTTACGTGAAAACCATTTTTCAAGAAAGCGTGAGCGAGGGCGCCGATGCGGAACGGGCTTTAAATGAGCTGGCGCAGAAGGGCTGTAAAGTGATATTCGCCACCAGCTATGGTTTTATGGACAGCGTCATCCAAGTAGCGCCCAAGTATCCGGATGTGGTCTTTATGCACTGCTCCGGCTACAAACGGGATGCCAACGTAGGCACTTACTTTGGGCGGGATTATCAGCCCCGTTATTTGAGCGGCCTGGTGGCAGGCAAGATGACCAAAAGCAACGAAATCGGCTATGTGGCAGCCTATCCGATCCCTGAGGTGATACGCTGTATCAATGCTTTTACGGTAGGGGTACGGGAAGTAAACCCCAACGCTACAGTAAAAGTAGTCTGGACCAATACCTGGTATGATCCGGCCAAGGAGAAACAGGCGGCTTTAAGTCTGATAGAGGACGGCTGCGATTTGATTACGCAGCATCAAGACAGCTATGCGGCCCAACAAGCTGCCGAAGAAAAGGGCGTTTTGGCCATTGGCTGCGACAGTGACATGCACCCCTTCGCCCCCAATGCCAACCTGACTTCCCCCATTTTCAACTGGGGAGACTATTATGTCAGAACAGTTGAACAGGTTAAGAACGGCACCTGGAAAAGCGGAGACTACTGGGGCGGATTGGAAGACGGCATCGTAGCCTTGGCCCCCATTTCCGATAAGGTTCCCGCAGATGTCAAACAAAACGTAGCTGCACAGGAAACCGGTCTTAAGGAAAAGAAATTTGACGTATTTAAAGGCCCCGTCAAAGACCAGCAAGGGAACATTAAAATTGAAGCCGGCCAGACCATGAGCGATCAAGATATGCTGGCCCTTAACTGGTTTGTTGAAGGGGTAGTGGGAACGATTCCTGCACAATAAAGAACAGCCCCGGTTGAAACCAAGGGAGAAGAGGCGGCCCAAGGCCGCCTCTAATATTGAATCATGACAGTTGCCTTAGTGGAAATGCAGAATATTTGGAAATGCTTCCCCGGTGTGCAGGCCAACCGCGGTGTTGACCTGTGCTTGCTGCCCGGGGAGATTCATGCTTTGCTGGGCGAAAACGGAGCCGGTAAAACCACGCTAATGAGTATTCTGGCGGGCATGTATCGCCCCGATAAGGGTAAGATCATACTCAAGGGGCAAGCGGTAGCGTTTAATTCTCCTCAAGACGCTATGGCTAAAGGCATCGGGATGATTTATCAGCACTTTATGCTGGTTCCGCGTTTAACCGTGGCTGAAAACATTATATTGGGAGACAAGCGCTATCCTTTCTGGATACAAAAAAAACAGCTTAAAACGGAAGTTGAAAAGACCATCGCACATTATGGTTTCCAATTGGATCCCGACAAAAAAGTGAGCGGCTTATCGCTGGGAGAACAACAGCGGGTGGAAATACTTCGCGCCCTCTACCGAAAAAGCGAGGTGCTGATTCTTGATGAGCCCACCGCAGTGCTGACCCCCGGGGAGGCCCGGGAGCTTTTTACAATCCTGAGGCAGATGGCAGACGAGGGCCGGGCCGTGATCTTAATTACCCACAAACTCAATGAGGTTATGGCAGTAGCTGATCGGGTAACAGTCTTGCGCAAAGGCGAGGTTGTTGAAAGCCTGCCTATTAGCAGGGTGGACAGTCGCAGCTTGACCCGCACGATGATAGGGCGGGAGACCCGGACGAATTACCGCAAACTCCTAGAGAAAGACGGTTCGGTGGCATTGAAGGTGGAAGCGTTGCAGGTGGCAGGCGACCGGGGAGAGCTTATGGTCAAAGGGATCAACCTGGAGGCTAGAGAAGGGGAGATGGTGGCCATAGCCGGCGTGGCCGGCAATGGACAGGAAGAACTCCTGCAAGCCCTGGCGGGTATGAGAAGGGCAACTGCCGGGCGGGTCTTTTTGCAGGGAAGCGATATCACCCGTCTTACTGTGCGGGAGTTGCTGCAAAGAGGCGTGCGCATGATTCCGGAAGACCGGATGCATACCGGATTGGTCGGCAACTTGGGCGTGGCTGAAAATATCATATTGCGCGATTACCAGAGTCCCGCCTACAGTTCTAAGACCTTATTAAAATCTAAACATATTGATCAGGTGGCAAAGAGCCTGGTGGAGAGGTTTACTATTTCGACCCGCGATTTGATTAGTCCGATTCGCTTGCTATCGGGAGGCAACCTGCAGCGCTTGATGCTGGCCAGAGAACTGCTGCCCAAGCCAGCCTTATTACTGGCGTCCTATCCAGCCCGCGGCCTGGACGTAGGCGCCGCTGAGCATGTTTATGCCCTGCTGGATGAAGCCCGCAGCCAGGGAACCGCTATACTGGCGGTGATGGAAGATCTGGAAGAAATCCTTCAGCACGCTGACAAGGTGGCGGTGATGTATAATGGAAGACTGTCGCCATTGATTCCGACAGGAGAGGCCGCCATGGATCAGCTGGGCGCCTGGATGGCGGGGATAGACTGGCCGCAAGAGGCTTCACCCGCGGTCAGTTAGTCATGTAAAGATTAAAAGGAGTGTTGCTTGAATGCCCTTTCATTTAGTCAGACGGCAAGAGAGCGGTATGGGCATACGCATAATGGTACCGTTGTTTTCGGTGCTTTTATCGCTACTAGCCGGTGCTGTCTTGTTGTGGCTTTACGGGCATTCTCCGCTGATAGTCTATGAGAGCATGCTGAAAAGCGCCTTTGGCAGCTATTACGGCTTTTCGGAGACCCTGGTCAAATCCATCCCGTTGATGCTGGCCGCCTTGGGCATATCTCTGGCTTTTCGCATGAAGCTTTGGAATATTGGCGCTGAAGGTCAAATTTATATGGGGGCGTTCGCTGCCAGCGGGGTGGCCTTGGCCTGGGGGCAGTGGTCGGCCTGGGTGTTGCTGCCGGCGATGATATTGGCCGGCATGCTGGCCGGAGCCCTGTGGGCTTATATACCCGGACTGCTCCGGGCGTCTCTGCAGGTGAACGAAACCCTTAGCTCCTTGTTGCTAAATTATGTGGCAATTCTCTGGGTGGATTATCTGGTCCTGGGGCCGTGGAAGGACCCCAAAGGCCTGAATTTCCCGCTGACCCCGCGTTTTACCGAAAATGCCACTTTACCTACTTGGGGCGATTCAAGAGTACACTTGGGGTTGCTGGCAGCTCTGTTATTGGCGGTCATCCTATGGGTAATAATGCGCCGCAGCCGCTGGGGCTACGAAATACGGGTAATCGGGGAAAGCTGGGATGCGGCCCGTTATGCGGGAATGAATATTTCGCGAAACATCGTACTGGTTATGGCATTAAGCGGTGCATTAGCGGCGCTTGCCGGGGTGTTTGAGGTCGCTGGCATCACCCACCGGCTGCAGCATGGATTGTCTCCGGGTTATGGATATAGCGCCATAATTGTGGCCTGGTTGGGACGCCTGAACCCCCTGGCTATCGTGCCGGTAGCAGTCTTGTTCGGAGGCATGCTGGTGGGGGGCTACAGCATTCAGACCGAAGGGGTGCCGGTATCAATTGCCCTGATTCTTCAGGGATTAGTGCTTTTCTTCCTTTTAGGCGGAGAGGTGTTTCTCAGTCATCGCCTGGCCAGAAATGATAAAAGTGAGGTTGAGGGATGAGCAGTATCATGATGGTTGAGTTCCTGGCCGCAGCGGTTCAAGCCGGAACCCCGCTTTTGTTGGCAGCCTCCGGGGAGATGCTGGCGGAGCGTTCCGGGATAATGAATCTGGGTGTGGAAGGCATGATGCTGATGGGGGCTGTATCAGGTTTTCTGGTTACGGTATTGACCGGCAATAACTGGTGGGGAATCGCAGCGGCGCTGCTGGCCGGGGGTCTGATGGCCTTAATCCATGCCTTGATCTGCATAACCCTGCGCGGCAACCAGGTAGTGAGCGGACTGGCTCTGACTATCTTCGGCAGCGGTTTGAGCGCCTTTATTGGCAAAGGCTATGTCGGCACTCCGCTGACAGATCGTTTCGCTGCTTTTCCAATCCCCGGCCTTTCGGAAATTCCAGGTATTGGCAGGGTGCTGTTTCAACAGGACGCCCTGGTCTACCTGAGTTTTATCCTGGTGCCGGTATTATATCTTTTGCTCTATAAAAGCTCATGGGGCCTGGCTTTGCGCGCCACCGGGGAAGACCCTGCTGCAGCTGACGCCAACGGCATTAACGTAGCTCGGATGCGCTACTTAAATACTTTCCTGGGCGGTGCCCTGGCCGGTTTGGGTGGAGCCTATCTATCCCTGGCCTTTGCCCCGGCATGGATGGAAAACATGACCTCAGGGCGAGGCTGGATTGCCCTGGCATTGGTTATTTTCGGCATGTGGAACCCGCTTTGGGTCATGGCGGGAGCGTATCTATTCGGCGGGGTTGAGGCCTTGACCTTTCGACTTCAAACCATCGGGGTTACTATCTCCCCGCTGTTTTTACAGATGCTGCCCTATGTCCTGACGATCCTGGTCTTGATCGCAGCCGTACAGAGACGGGCACAGGAGGCCGGACCGCCGGCAGCCCTAGGGCTGCCTTATGACAGGGAAGAGCGCTGACGGATTAG
>NZ_DIPG01000029.1:0-3314 GCF_002426325.1 Syntrophomonas sp. UBA5494
CTCCTTAATATATTGATACAAAATATCTATGCAAATCTCATGCCTTCGCGAATAGTATTCTACAATATCGAATTGTATGGCTAGTATCAGTGATCAGCACCGGGTCGGTACCTTTGCGTGTCCCAAATCAGGACACACCTTTTCAAGCAAGGTGTTGTTACTACAGCAAGAACCGTTAGGATAAATAATAAAATTTTTAGTGCTTTAGTAGTCTCCAGCGTAGGCTTGAGACAGATGATGGAAAAAATAAATATGTGTATCGAAACAGGACGCCTCTAAGACGTCCTGTTTGTTTCATTATCGGTCTATTTCCTTAGAATTACCTATGTAACTGGCTCTGAGCACGGTGTATGACCCGCTGTGCTGCCGAATTATAGGAATCTGCAAAGTTTTATCCCGGAAAACTGTAATTGGCATATCTTTTGCGATATCTGTTGCAAATGCTGAATGGAGGCGTTTATATGCAGGGAAAAACTGTGCAAGAGATAAAAGTTGGGGATTCTGCACAATTTAGCAAGACCATTTCCGAATCGGATGTTTATTCGTTTGCAGGGGTTACGGGAGATATGAATCCAGTTCATATTAATGTCGAGTATGCTGGTGAAACCGTGTTTGGTAAACGGATTGCCCATGGCATACTGGCGATTGGCTTTATCTCCAACGTGTTGGGAACCCAATTGCCTGGACCCGGAGCTATATATCTAGAGCAGACTTGCAGATTCCTCAAGCCCGTTTTTATAGGGGACACGATCACCGCTACGGTAGAAGTGCTGGAGAAAGATGACGCCAAAAACCGGGTGCGGCTCCGCACCTATTGCACGAACCAAAGGAACGAAATAACTCTCGAAGGAGAGGCGTTGATGATGCCACGCAAGCAAAGCAAACTGGAAACCCAACGCGAATCGCTGTCGCCAGGCCTGGCTGGCTAAACCGCGCATCTGTAGCCATTTATTTATATTGTTCAGGAAGGAGGTGTTAACAATAATGGTATATCAGTACGAAAACCTAATTTGTTCTCTGGAAAACTACGTTATGTTAATTGAAATCAACCGTCCTGCAGTGTTAAATGCACTCAATTCTGCTGTTTTTAATGATCTATACTCAGTATTTCAGCAGATGAGAGAGGATGATGCTGTAAGGGTGGTTATTCTTACCGGTAGCGGAAACAAATCTTTTGCAGCCGGTTCAGATGTAACTGAAATGTCTGCCTGTAATTTGCTAGAAGGGCGAAAATTCGCTCTCGGTGTCTACCGCGCGCAACAGGCCATAGCCTTATTTCCCAAGCCTACCATCGCCGCCATTAACGGTTTCGCTTTTGGCGGAGGGCTTGAGGTAGCAATGTGCTGCGACATACGCCTTGCGTCCGAAAAAGCCAAAATGGCCAATCCTGAGATTAATGTAGGGATTATTCCGGGGGGGGGCGGTACTCAACGGTTAGCCCGGTTAGTAGGAGCTGGAAGGGCCAAGGAGATCATCTTCACCTGTCAGACTATAGATGCGGCAACAGCCTATAGAATCGGTTTAGTCAATCATGTCTTTCCGCCCGAACAACTCATTGACGAAGCAAGGAAAATGGCGAATACGATTGCCAGCAAATCACCTGTATTAGAGGCTTTAGCCAAACAGGCCATCAATATAGGGCAAGATCTCGACCTTGAAAATGCACTCAAAATGGAGGTCGAGTTATTTGCCCAATGTTTTGGAACGGAAGACGGCAAAGAAGGTCTGCTGGCATTCGTCGAAAAGAGGCAACCCAATATCACAGGGAGATAATAATTGATTGAAAGGTGGGACCAATTCATGGAAGTAAACACAATTGCTGTTATAGGAGCAGGAGCCATGGGCAATGGTGTAGCCCAGGTAAGTGCTGTAGCAGGGTACACCGTGGTTTTGAACGATATCTCAGAAGAGGCTCTTAAGAGAGCTATGGCTACCATTGAGAAGAACCTCAATAAGCTGGCCAGCAAAGGCAAAATTGCCGAAGCCGATGTAAGTTCTGCGATTTCCAGGATTACTGTTACTACTGATCTGGCAGAGGCATGCAAAGATGCCGATCTGCTGGTGGAATGTGTATTCGAAAACCTGGAGCTTAAGAAGAAAATGTTCGCAGAATTTGAAAGGCTCTGCAAGCCGGAAGCCATACTGGGAACTAACACCTCGGCTATCCCGGTTACCGAAATTGCCAGCGCTACCACTCGGGGAGACAAGGTCATCGGTATTCACTTCATGAACCCGGTGCCGCTAATGAAAGGCGTGGAAGTCATTAGAGGCCAGCTAACTTCTGAGGAGACCATGCAAGCTACCTTGGACTATATTAAGAAGATTGGTAAGGAATCAGCCATAGCTGTAGATTTTGCCGGGTTTATCGTCAGCAGGCTGCTGGATGTTCTCATGAATGAAGCCGTTAAACTGGTACAAGAAGGCAACTCCCCCGAAGATATCGACAAAGCCATGCGGCTCTGTGCCGGGCATCCTATGGGACCCTGCACGTTGCTGGATTTGGTAGGAGCTGAAATTGCCATGCACGGAATGGAAACTATGGAAAGAGATTTTGGTGACCGCTACAAACCGCATCCATTACTTAAAAAACGCGTTTTGGCTGGTCTCTTAGGTCAGAAGTCCGGAAAGGGCTTTTACGATTACGAAAAATAATGTTAATAATAGCCCGTGAAAGGAGGTTATAGCTTGAGAAGCAATACGGAATTATTCGATTTATCAGGTCAAGTAGCAATAGTAACCGGTGGGGCAGCCGGCATTGGTGTTCAAATGGCGTATGCACTAGGCGAAGCCGGCGCCAATCTGGTTGTTGCGGCTAGAAACCTTGAACGATGCCAAGAAATGGCTCAAAAGATGGAGAAGGATTTGGGGGTAAAAGTATTACCGGCCAGAGCTGACGTTAAAAATACTGATGAAATCGATGCTTTATACGATTTAGTAATGAAAGAATTTGGCCGGGTAGACATTTTGGTTAATAATTCCGGAGCAACCTGGGGGGCGCCATCGCTAGAGTTTCCTCTGGATGCCTGGAGAAAAGTAATTGACACCAATTTGACGGGTTCCTGGTACATGGCCCAAAAGGCGGGCCAGATTATGGCTAAACAGAATTATGGCAGAATTATCAATCTGGCTTCATTGGCCGCTTTTGTTGGAGCTCCCGCAGAAATCATGGATACGGTAGCCTATCAGGCCAGCAAGGCTGCTATTGCCGGATTGACCAAGGATCTTGCTGTGAAATGGGCTAAGCACAATATTACCGTTAATGCTATTGCCCCGGGATGGTTCCCGAGCAAAATGACCGCCGGGACGCTTGATAA